>JBGPRA010000023.1:0-18332 GCA_041489375.1 Bathyarchaeia archaeon
GATGGCGTGGCCGCATCCCTGGCAGCTGCTGTTACCGAGGGCCATTATCTCCTCGCCCTCGACTCTCTGGAACGGTGTTGGTTTACTCATTCTAGGCGCCCCCGACCCACTCAACAGCATTGGGAACCGGCTCACTTACCGACTTAAGCGTCTTCTCCGCGATCCTCTTGATCATCTGCGGTGTAACTTCCTCGCCGGCCATTCCTGTATGGAAGCCTAATATCTTAGGCCTCTCCGCAATGTCGTAGATTGCGCTCCTGGTCTCATTTAGGACGTTACCGCCGCCCCCCAAGCTGATGTTCCGATCGATGACTCCGATAGCATGGTACTTCTTCGCGAGGCCTCTGATCTCGTCGACTGGGAAGGGGCGGTAGCACTTGAGTTTGATGAGGCCGACCTTCTTCCCCTCACTGCGTAGATCATCTACGACGACACGAGCGGTGGAGGCAATTGTACCCATCGCAGTGATCACCGCCTCCGCGCCTTCGCAGTTGTGCTCCTCAATGAGGCCATTACCATAACTACGCCCGAAAGTCTTTTCGAAGCCAGCGTTGACTTCCCTGATGACCCCAAGGCTGCTCCTAAACTTCTTATCATGCTCCAGCCAAGCTTTCTGACTCCCATACATGCGACCTTGCCTCTTCTTCCACTCTTGAACAGGGAGATGGATATCCGGTGCCCAAGGCGCCTTGAGCGGTGGAAGCCACTCGTCGACAACCTCTTGGTCAGGGACCTCAACGGGTTCCGCAGTATAGCTAAGAATGTATCCGTCAATACCGAAGACCGTCGGCGTAGAGAGGCGAGGATCCTCAGCTATCTTATAACTCATCAACGCAGTGTCGAGAGCCTCCTGGTTGTTCTCACAGTAGAGTTGAATCCAGCCGTTGTCCCGCTGCGCCATGAGGTCGGTGTGGTCTGGCTGCATGCTCTTATTACTCCTATGGACAACCCCCATAACGACGGGTAGGTCAGCGCCCTCCATCATGGGGTGATGCATGAAGAAGAGACCCGGCCCCGAGGTTGCTGTGAAGACGCGGGCTCCTGCGAAGCTAGCCCCCTGTACCGCGACCATCGCGCTCAACTCCGACTCGACCTCTATAAAGCGCGCCTTCATCTCGCCGTTGGCGATAAACTCGGCGAGATATTGGACTATAGTTGTTTGAGGCGTAATAGGGTACGCGGATATCACTTGGACCCTCGCTAGTTTCGCGCCATAGGCGACGGCTTTGTTTCCGACCATAAGCTCAGTATGCGGCAAGTCTTATCCCTCCTTCTTCTCGCTCTCCATCACCATGGTGATGGCCTTCGTTGGGCATTCCTCGGCGCAAATGCCACATCCCTTGCAGTAGATGTAGTCGATGGTGCTCTTCTTCTCTATCATGTTGATGCTATGCTCAGGACAGAAGGTCCAGCATATCTGGCAGCCTGTGCATTTGGCGGGGTCGACGATTGGGCGGAAGGTACGCCAGTCGGCGCGGCTGTTCGCCGGTGGCAATGCGACCTTCCTTAATTCCTTTACGACTTTGTTCTTTCCGATGATGGTGGAGTTATAGGCCTTCTCAACGGCCTTGATGTTTGTGTCTGCCATTCGACCTGACATCTCCATCTTGACAGCCTCGATTAGGGACTCTAGTTTGACCTCGCCTGTTCCCTTGGAGAATGCGCCGAGTATCGCTGTATTCGTAATGGGACGACCGATGGTCTCGAGTGCCACCTTAGTTGCATCCACTGTGGCGACTTTATACTCAGAAGTGAACTCTATCTCCCCCGGAGGCGCGGCACTGTTGATTATAATTGTACCGCCAGGCTTCAGCCCTTCCGTAATATTAACTGTGTTCCTAAGGAGAGGGTCGAGGACTACGACGTAGTCGGGCTCGTGTACCAGACTCCGTATCATCCTACTTTTCTCACCTATTCGGACAAAAGCGGTGACGGGGGCTCCTCGCCTCTCTGTCCCATACATGGGAATGGATTGGCTATGGTGTCCCTCAAGGAAGGCTGCTATAGCGAGTACCCTGGAAGCGGTTACAGCACCCTGGCCTCCCCTACCGTGGAAACGAATCTCGATCAAGAGTATCTGAGGAAGAGTAGATACTGTGGTTAAGAGAGTTTGCATAAATACTACGATACTAGCCTACCGAACTCGGAAGGGTACGTACCGTCTGTAATTACTCAGCACCCTGGTCAGGGTCTGGTCTAACGTGACCTTCTTCTCCTCCTCAACCTCGATGATCTCCTTGATCGACTCGAGAGCCCTGAGGTTCTGTTCCGATATTTCACCTTTCTTCATCGTTGATCGTGGTTTGGTAAACGCGTCTGCTTTTAACTCCAACTCAGGTTGTATAATTTCCTAAATGAAGGATATTGTGTACTCACAACATGTGAGTAGGAGCTGTGATTTAGCTTTAAAAGCGGTGATGCGCCCCGCTCATATCAGTGAAAAGCTGTGAGGTTCGAGACGTTCGTCAGAGATGTTAGGAAGGCCCTCGAGACGGTCGATGGTGACCTCCTCGTGGAAAACGGGACAGTCGATGCCCCGAAGGCTGGACTCCAAGTCTCGGGATTGACGAAGTGCCGAGGCGACTGTCGCTTCATCGGGAACGTTTTCACATCGGAGTTGGAGGCTCACAGCGGTGAGGTCCTCGTCGAGGGAAACCTCACAGCGGACAGGCTCGTGAAGACGCGTGGCCCCCTGAAGGTCGAGGGAGATTTGAAGGCGGACCGCGTGGAAGTCCATAGACACGCGGACATAGGTGGCGGCCTCAACGCCCACGAGGTCAATGTAGGTGGCTCCCTAACTGTCGACAAGGTCGCGAAGGCGCACAGGGTAGACGTAGGTGGCTCGCTCCACTGCGGCTCTGACGCTGAGCTCGACAGGATCGATGTAGGGGGCTCCGCAGAGGTTAGGGGGGCGATCCGTAGCGAGAGGATCGACGTGGGTGGAAGATTCGTTTGCCTCGGGAGGGTAGTCTCCGATGATGTTGACATCGGCGGCTCCTTTGAGGCAGGGGAGGTCGAAGTCGGTAAACTCGACGTCGGCGGCACCGTCGCAATCGGCGGGGGTAATATAGGGAGGAAGGTCGACGTCGGCGGTACCTTCCGGGCCACAGGTCCTCTCAAATTCAGCGTCATAGATGTCGGCGGTGTCGCTTCCCTCGCCGGCGGTGTAGGCGAGGACATCGATGTTGGAGGTAAACTTGATAGCGACGGGAGCCTGACGTTCAACAAACTTGAGGTCGGTGGTGTGGTAAATATCAACGGCGACGCAATCGGCCGAAGCGTCAGCGTAGGTGGACTATTCCACACCACCGGCAAGGTCAAGCTCGAGGAGGAGCTCAGCGTCGGAGGTACCGCTGAGGTCGGTGGCACGATCGAGGCGGAGTCCGTCAAGATAGGCGGGGCTGTTAGGGCGGAGTCGGTGATCGCCTCACGGAGCATCGAAACGCACAAGATCAGAACAGTGAAAGGTGCCAAAGCGGACCGAATCGAGATAGATCGCAGGGGAGAGGCCCTCGGTCCACTTGTCGGACGGGAGGTCGTGCTACAGCGCGGTGTATATGCCGAGGACATCTGGGGGGATCGAGTCGTTCTTCTCAGAGGAGCGCGTGCAAGGAACGTTTACGCGGGCGTATTCGAGGCCGAGGAGGGGAGTGACGTTACAGGGAGCATTCTCTTCACCGATGAATTGCTTGCTGAGCGTGGCTGCCACTTCACTGCCCAGCCTGCGAAGGCTGAAAAGCTCCCGGATAGACCAATCTAGTGGGGGCGGGGTGGTTGGAGCGGCGGACGCGGTACGACATCTACGCCGATATTCTTGAGGTCATCATGAAGCGTGGCGTCATGGGTGTGACTAGGATTAGCTATGGCGCCAACCTCCCAGTCGATCGCGCTAAGGAGGCGCTGGAGTTTCTCTCGGAGCGAGGGATGGTTAAGGAGGCTGAGTACGGGGGAAACAGGGGTTACGTCATTACGGCAAAGGGAGGCGAGTACGTCACCGCTCATAGGACTGTGAAGCGGTTCATAGACGAGTAAGCACGCGCGTAAGCGAAACCGTTTAAGCCCCTCGTACCCGTTGATCCCTGATTCCGATGTCTGTTAAGGCTATTGTTGGTGCGACTCTAATTGACGGGTCGGGGAAGAAGCCTCTAACCGACGCAGCTGTCGTTGTTAGGGGGGAGAAGATCGAGGTCGTGGGTAGGCAAGGGGATGTGAAGATCCCCGATGGTGCTGAGGTTATCGAAGCCTCTGGGAAATGGCTTATTCCAGGTCTTATAGATCTCCACGTACACCTCTACAGCAGCGGATTCGTACCGGTACCAACGAAGGGCTCTGAAATTGCCTACGCTGGGATAGTTGCCTACAATAATCTCCGTCAAGCGCTTCAAACCGGCGTTACAACGCTGCGCGCCGTTTCGGACAGAGACCACATAGATGTAGCGATGCGCGACGCCATTGAACGTAGACAGATAATTGGCCCACGCCTATTCGTCGCTGGCATAGGCATCTGTATGACGGGTGGACACGGCTCGGGTATCCCAGGAACGATCCACGAGGTAGATGGCCCCTGGGCAGTTCGCAAGGCAGTACGTGAGGAGGTTAAGGTAGGCGTTGACTTCATCAAATTACTTAGCAGCCACCGGACGGATTATAGGGAGTTCACTTTGGAGGAGATCGAAGCGGGGGTCGACGAGGCACACGCCCATGGTAGGAAGTGCGCTCTACATGTTGCCAACTTCGTGGGAACGAAGATGGCAGCTGATGCGGGGGTAGATACCATAGAGCACGGGAGCTTCATCGATAAGGAGACCGCTGAGAAAATTGCTTACAAGCGGATAGTGCTTGTGCCAACGCTCTGGGTGAAGAACCACATACCCGAGAGAACAAAGAAGGCGAAAATGGAGCAGGCTAAGACCGGTATCTGGAACCTCTACGGGCGGGATTTGGAGCAAACTGAGGCATGGTTTGAGGGTTGTGTTAAGCAGCTACCGAATACTATGAAGCTGGTGAGGTCTAAGAAGGTGAGGATAGGGGCGGGGACGGACAATGTTTTCGGTGACCAAATGTTCGCCATGTTGCCTGAGGAAATAGAGTGGATGACCCGGTATGGTATGTCTAATATGGAGGCCATCGAGTCCGCGACACGTGTAGGCGCTGAGGCGATAGGTGTCGAAAAGGCTTTGGGCACGGTCGAAGAAGGCAAGTTTGCTGACATGATCATGGTCTCTGATGACCCTCTCAAGGACATTACTATACTAAAAAGGGTCAACTGGGTGATGAAGGGAGGTGAAGTGATCCCGCAGCACACTGAGTGGAGGCGTCGCCCTATACAGGACCCACAAGAGACTGCTTGAGTTGGATACTTTACTCCCTCTACGTCGGCATCCGCGATTTAATGAAAACTCGAACGCCTCTTCCGCAGCCTATAATTACTCGGGAGCATCCATCTCCCTGATCCTATATGGCTGAAAAGCCCGCTTACTACGATGTTCGAGCTGAGTTGTGGAGGCGGAGCTGGGAGACGGCGAAGCCCCTCAGCAGCTTCTTAGAGGGAGCCCCACAGGACCAGGCGCAACGATGGCTCGAATCTGAAGACAGGGCCCCGGTGTTAACCGACGAACAAAAAGCTCGCCTTAGGGGCTACAACCGGACCATTAGGATACTCATGGAGGGTGCGCCGTGGTGCCTAGATTGTGCGAGGGTCGCTCCTTATCTTAAGGAGATCGTGGAAGCGATTGGGGAGAAGGCGGAGCTACGCCTAATCAATCGAGACACCTCACCCGAGCTAAGGGACGAGTTAAAAATAATGGGTGCCCCCAGGATACCCCGAGTCGTCGTTCTCAGCGAGGATTGGTTCGAAGTCGACCGCCTAGGAGACCGAAGCCTCAGCGTCTACAGGAGTAGGATGGCGCGTGAGATCGGGAGGGGAGTGAACCTTGGCATCCTCAGACCTGCAGCGAGACAGGCGGAATATTGCGAGTGGATTGACGCAATCGAAAGGGCACTTATAATACTCAGAACAGCACCCGCTTTGAGGAAGCGGTACAACGACTAATCTTCATAGCGCGCGAGAAACGAGCCATAACCAGATTTATAATTTCATCAATCATTATAGCTTGATTAATGTGCCAGAGTATGTAGACTACGCAGAATACTACGATCAATCCCATATAATGACTAAGGATATCCAATTCTATCTTGAATACGCGAAACAAATAGGTGGACCAGTTCTTGAACTTGCATGCGGAACAGGTAGAGTCTTAATCCCGATAGCTGATGCAGGCATCAGGATCCATGGATTGGATTTATCAGAGAACATGCTCAAAATCGCGGAAAAGAAGATTAGTGAAAGAGGCCTAAACAACCTAACTACCCTATCTGTAGATAATATGGCTGACTTTGATCTAGCTGAGAAGAATTTCTCGATGGCATTCATAGCCGTAAGATCGTTCATGCATTTGTATACTCAGAGAGAACAGCTTCAATGTCTCAAGCGAATTCATGAACATCTCAGGAAAGATGGGCTACTGCTGATGGACATGTACTCACCCAATTTTATGTTGATGGCACGAGACCCAGAGAAAGTTTTCAAGTTTCGTAAAGAGTTCTGGTTACCTAATGGAAATAAGGTAATAGAGAAACGAAGGTTCCATGGAGTCGACACTCTTAATCAAATATTCATGGATGAGATCCTGTTTGAGGAATACGAAGGTGAAAAACAGGTTCGAATAAGACCAGTTCCATTATACACTCGGTTTACATTCCGCTATGAATTGGAGCTATTGTTAGCTGCATCGGAGTTCAGTGTTCAATCAATTTTTAGAGACTACGATAAAACACCGTATGATGGTACAGGTGAGATAATAGTATTAGCCAAGAAAAAGTAATAATCGCGCGCGGAATCGATGCCTACGCCGAGCCCTGTTTGGGGGGAGATGGGTGGTTCCAGATGTCCCAGTGCATCTTCCAGCCTTCAGGAGTCCGCTTGAATGTCACGATGCCTCTACCACGGCTCTCAGTGGCTTCCTGACCCTTCCGCTGAACCCTGAGGACAATTGCATACCACACAGCTGCAACGTCACCCATACCTGTTACATCAACGATCGTAGTCTTCAGCTCCATATCCTCATACATTGTGAATCATTTCTCGAAGAGCCGCTTGAAAGCTTCTCTTCCCTTTAGTGGATCCTCGTTCGGAGGTATGAAGACTGCATCTTCTGTATAGAGTGAGAGCATACCAGCGACGTCTTTCATCTTGCGGAATTCAATCTCCTTTACCAGAACATCGGCTATGGCTTTTAGATTCTCTTCAGATATTCCTAACACTTTTTCCCATCTCAGTATTTCTAAGGCTCATCACCTCGCGCGCGCGACGACGTTCATCCCAGTTGAGGTTGTGAAGGGTAGTTTGGATATTATGCTCCCGTAGCACGCTTCAACACACCACCCTGATTTTTCAAGCAGACCGGAGAGCTCGGGTAGGCTGTAAACGTGTATCCTGTAATCCAACTCATCAACAAATACCAGATCCGAACCCCTTCGCCTATAGAACGTCCACTTGTTATCCAACCTTGACTTAATTGGGTCGAAAGTCTTCTTCTCAAGCATAATCAGGTCATCGATTTCCATAAAGGAGCTACTCGACCCTTCGAGCAGTGCTCTACCCTCGTGGACCGTGTCGACGATTAAAAGTGTGGACCCATCACGAGATAGCTACCTTGACTGACCAAAAATGGAGCAGTCATCCTCTACCGTGTTGTACCCTATAGATGTCCAGGCGGAGACCACCACATCAAATTTCTCTGTTCGCTTACTCAGGTGATAGATGAGATCCCTCACATCGCCCTCGATGAATGTGGTTCTGTTACCGACGTTTTCTTCCTCAGCTCTTCTCTTCGCGTCGTCTATACAGGGTTTCGAGTAGTCGATGCCTGTGACGTTGAATCCCTTCTTAGCCATGTAAATGGCTATTCGTCCATTGCCGCAGCATAGGTTGAGGACATTGCCTCCCTCGATGCCATGTTCCTTGAGCGTTTCTGTGATGCCTTTAACGAATCTCTCGGTCCAAGGCCACCTCTGATTCATTACTTAATGAATAGATCTGCGCATTCGATGAAGAGCTTCTCCTGCCAGTCGGTCATCGAAGATCAACACCTTGTAGTAGCTATTGATGATAAAAAATAATCGTTAAACTTATTTTAGTGAGGCAGTGAAGCCACTAATTTTTTTCATAACATCAAAACATAGTCTCGGGAAGAATGGAAGGGGCGCGCGCCATAACCAACGTTGACTAATGCAGAAAAGTCATAGCTGAATCTGAAATTACTTTCCATTTTTGGGATGAGAAAGAGTAATCTGAATAGTTTAGCCTGATGTATTTTTGTGAGAGTTTGGCTGTGGTTAATGGGGTTTTTGGGTTTTGTGGAATTGTCTATTTTAATTGTCCCGTCTTTAAGGCAACGCTGGAGAATAACGACGTGGAAAGAAAAAAAGTGGCCGAACTATTGACGAAGCAGTATGGACAGGAGTACAAGCCAGAAGACATAAACTGCGATGGCTACGTTAGCGCTAGCGGTCGGATTTTCAGTTTTTGTAGTGTCTGTGGAATTAAGCAGTGTGGGCGTGAGAGAAGGGTGAAGAATTGCGCTTACTGTGCAGCTTATCCTTGTGAGAAACTGGATGAGGTATTCAATGCTTACCCGAGAGCTAAACAGATGCTAGATGTCACGCGGTGGGGTGTCGGAACCCAGCCTTCATTCTAAGCTTTTTGGGTTTGCCTCCAAAGCATTATCCTAAGTTCTATCCCATATCCAACCGCGCGCGCTATCATTGCTCCAGTCAGTGAGCTATATCGCTGGAACATTAGAGTTTGAGCTCAGAACTCTTACTAGATCGGTGGATCACCCGACCCGCTGCTGATTTTCCCCAATCGTCTGCTCGTAGATCCTGCCATCCTCATTCTTTCCCTCCTCGAGACGAGCACTCATCTCAAGCGAGAGCCCCATAGCCTTAGGCGTAGGATACTCACCTGTAACGCACCCCAAACAGAGCTCTTCTCTACGCAATCCCGTGGCTTTAACATATTCCTCGATTGAGAGGTAGTTGACGCTGTCAGCACCAAGCTCCTCCGCGATCCCCTCCGCGTCAAGACTTGCGCCTATAAGCTCCTTGTACGTAGACATGTCAATGCCGTAAAAGCAGGGACCGATGATCCTGGGAAAGGTGATGAAAAGGTGAACCTTCCTAGCAGCCGCGGCACGAAATCGCCTGACATTCATCCTAGTCGTGTCTCCCCTCACGATGCTATCGTCAACGACGGCTATCGCCTTCCCGCTAATCCTATCCGTTAAGATATTCATCTTCCTGGCCAGCAACTCTTCTCTACTCCCCGAATCAACGATGAAAGCCCTCTGGGAGATGAAACGGTGGCGTCGGGTCGCCATGTCCCAATTCAGACCAGACTCCTCGTGAAACCCATACGCCGCATCATTAGCCGTCTCAGGTAGAGACACAATTATGTCACACTCTGATGCTTCCTCATGAAAGGTCCGGGCGAGGGCTGCGCCGAAATCCCTCCTCGCAAGGTATACGTACTTACCATGTAACTTGGAGTCAGGACGTGCGAAGTAGGCGAACTCGAAGGCGCAGAAGGCTTTTCTCCTGGACTTTATAACCTGCTCCTTGCAGAACTCGCCATCGTTGATGGTTATGAGCTCACCAGGATTCAGCTCGTGCTGGAGTTCCAGGCCGTTTATGTCAAGGCCCACGCTCTCAGAGCTGAAGGCGTGAACATCTCCATTGCACCCGTAGCAAAGAGGTTTGATCCCGAAGGGGTCTTTAAACGCAAAGAGGGTCCCCTTATCCGTGATGCCGGTGACGGAGAAGGAACCGTCGATTTCTCTCATGCAGCTCCTCGCTGCCTCCGCGATGGAGTCCGTCTCTTCCAGTCTTTGGAGCATGAGCAAGGATATGGCATGGGAGTCTGAGTAGTTACTCGGAGCCCCGATCCTACGTTGGAGACTCCGGATATTGACTATGTTTCCGTTGAAGCTGACGGCGATGGACCTCACGCCATTGGACAACACGATTGGCATAGCATCCCGCTGTAGAGCCTCTTCGTTCGAGGGCCCAGAGGTCGCATACCGGACATTGGCAACTCCGATACTCCCACTAAGCCCCTTAGCCAAGTTACTCTCCTCTGAGGATGGTATGAGCCCGAGCTCAGTGTGACTTGAAATCGCGCCATCGTAGGTAGCAAACCCGTAGCTTTGTTGGCCCCTGTGGTTCTGTGCCAACATCCCCCAGTAGAGGTATGGAAATACATCGCCTCTCTCTGAGTAAGCCCCTAAGACCCCGCAGCTCTCTCTCAGGCTCAGGACTATGCCCCCTCTCTGCTAGTTGACGTTGTACACAACATGAATAGCCCAACCTGGTAGGGTGATAACATACCTATTCGTTTAATATATGGTCATATTTCAAGTTTTTTTTAACATAAACATGCAATGTTTAACGTATTCAACAACATAAACGCGTATACGTCATATCCAAAATCCCGAAATAGAAGGACTATGTTTTGATGCTTATTCCCAAGTGTGCGCTCTTACCAGGTTCAAGGTTTCCTTGTTGACTACGTTGCATGTAGTAGTTGAGGCCACTCCCTCAGCGAACCTTATCTTCAACGCAAGTTCGTCAAGTTTTTCCTTTTCCTCAGCCTGAGCCACTACGTAGAAGTCGTATGGTCCGAAAAGGAGGTCGGCATCGATCACACCTTTGATGCTCTTGAACTTGTCTAGAGTTTCCAATGGGAATGAACGAGCCAAGCTTCCGAGGATAACTGCTTTTTGCATATCAATACCCAATTTATTAATTATCCATATATTTTATATAAATCTATCCAAACAACGATGATGAAATAATAATATTGGTCATATGCACTTTATAATTTACTTTCGTTGTTCACATTGTGCATGATGGCGATTTCGCGATACCGCGTACTCGGTAGTTGAATCCTCTATCTTCCACCATAACCTTATCCTCACTTCCACCTGATATTAGAAAAATCTTAACCCAAAGTTTCTTTGGCATAAGCTTCATCTTACGTAAAGCATTTTGAAAGAGGACGAATAGTCTTATCCTGAGTTCCACCTCGAACGCAGAGTATTAGTTGCAATGCTTCATTGAGGTGTTGGTTTAATACCCAGTTTTTATAAAAAGAATTCATTTGTATCAAGGGTATTATATCCATCAACGTAGCTTCTTTTTCGTAAGATTCTGCGAGGTATTGTCTTGGCAGATACCATAGTTGAGGTACCCGGGCAACCTTGGTTCAAGGACAAGCCCATCCTACTCACCTTCCCCTCCGCTTGGAAGGTCCAGCGATGCAAGATGGTATGTGAGGGTCAGAAGGGGCTAACTGAGGCTCAGATAAGGAAAGCTATAAGGAATCCATTGGGAGCGAAGCCTCTTGCTAAGTTAGCGAAGGACCGGAATGAGGCCGTAATAATCTTCGACGATTCGACCCGCCCAACGAAGGCCTTCCAGTATGCCCCAATAGTGTTGGAGGAGATAAAGAAGGCAGGAATAAAGGATGACTGCATCCGATTCGTGGTTGCGCCAGGCAGCCACGGTACATTCGGTCGCCAGTTCTTCGCTAAGAAGCTAGGTGAGGACATCCTGGATAGATACCCCGTTTACAACCATAATCCCTACGAGATGTGTAAACACGTTGGCACGACAAGCTACGGGACGCCCGTTTGGGTGAACTCCGAGGTGATGGCGTGCGACCTCAAGATAGGCATCGGGAGCGTACTCTACCATAGTATGAGCGGCTTAAGCGGAGGCGGTAAGATAATCTGCCCAGGAGTAGCTGGGATAGAGACTATTCGCCAGAACCACGGTCCAGTCGGCGGCTTTGGCCCAAATCTGAAGCCTAATGCCTCTACTGGCTACCTCCTCAACGAAGGCAATATACTCCGCCTTGACGCTGAGGAGGTCGCACGAATCGCTGGCCTCGACTTTAAGGTCGACTCCGTCCTCAACCTCCAACGTGACCCCATAGAGACGTACGCTGGCGACTTCGTTCAGACCCAGAGGAAGGCCTCCGAAGGCGTCATTCGCTGGCACAGGACAGAGTCTCCTCAGGATATGGATGTAGTAGTTGTCAATAGCTACATGCGCGCCAACGAGCCCTACCTCGGCTTTTGGCCGGCACAGGAGTCGGTGAAGAAGGACGGCTCCGTTGTCCTAATCTGCAACGACCCGGACGGCGATATCAACCACTGGATATTCAACCAACATGGGAAGTACATCGCTGCAAGCCTCTGGAGTGGTAAGGCAAGGAGCTTGAGTAGGGGCGCTCGCCTAATAGTCTATAGCCCTTACAGGCAGAGGAGCCTCGAGGATCGACTCGGTCCCCCAGGTACAGTGATATGGTGCAAGAATTGGGAAGATGTCATAGAGGAGTTAAAGAAATACCATAAAGGGAGCCCGAAGGTAGCTGTCCTCCCAGATGGCACAAGCGGGATACCTGAGTCTTACATATCTAAACTCAAGAAATAACATATCATCCTTAGGACATTATCCACACCTGGAAATGTGATTAAGTTTTATAGCAGGTTTACGCGCAAGCATAAGCATCTTTCGCACAGTCACTCTGAGCTGTTACTAGACACAATTATTTAGAAGCAAGACGCCCCCAATAGACCCGTTATGGTCAAGAAGGCGATCCAAATAGACGAGAAAGATAACGTCGCCACCACAACGGGAGAGATTGACTTCGGTGAACAAGTCGAGGTCATCAGCCCCGATGGAAAGGTAATATTGAAACCCAAGGTAAGTGAACCTATCCCGTTCGGCCACAAGCTCGCAATCAAGCCCATCAAGAAGGGCGAAGACATAGTCAAATATGGCGAGATCATAGGCGTTGCCACCCAGCCTGTCAAAACGGGCGCATGGGTGAACACTCACAACGTCGGCAGCGCACGCATGCCCACGAAGGGCAAGGAGGAAGGGATACTTTGACCCAGTTCATGGGCTACAGGCGCCCCGATGGCAGCGTCGGGGTACGCAACCACCTCATAGTCCTAGCTCCCATCGACTGTAGCTATGAGCCAGCGAAAAAAATCGCAGCCCAGGTCGACGGAGCGATAGCCGTCACTCAATACCACGGATGTGGCAAGGACCCCGTCCTCGTCCATAACCTCGTAGGGACTGGCCTCAACCCAAATGTCGCAGCCATACTAGTCATCGGCCTAGGGTGCGAAACCCTCACAGCTGACACCATAGCCGAAGGCATAAAACCGAGCGGCAAACCTGTTGAGACTCTCATCATACAACAGGAGGGCGGCACCCTCAAGACGCTGGAGAAAGCCGTCCGTATACTCCAGCGCTGGTCTCAGGATGTGGCTCAACTCAAGCCAGAGCCCTTCCCCCTATCCAAACTCATACTCGCCGTTGAGTGCGGCGGCAGCGACGCCACGAGCGGCCTTGCAGCTAACCCCGCAGTTGGTGTCGCCTGCGATAGACTCATCGACGAGGGTGGTACAGTCATATTCAGCGAGCCCCAGGAGATGATAGGTACTCAGCACATACTTGCCCGACGAGCCGTTAACAAGAGAGTCGCCTCTGACATCTACAAGATGATCGACCAGGATGAGGAACGGCTTAAAGCGATCGGCGTGGACAGCCGCTGGATGAGCGCCGGGAACATCGATGGCGGCCTCACAACTATCGAGGAGAAGAGCCTTGGCGCAATCCGCAAGGGAGGCACACGCCCAATCCAGGGCGTACTCCAAAACAACTGGGACCGATTCGACCGCCCTGATGGCCAGGGCCTCTGGCTCCAGGACGGCACCGGCTGGGACGTTCCAAGCGTAACCCATATGGTCGCGGCGGGGGCGCAGATAGTTTGCTTCACCAGCGGGCAGGGTAGCACAACGGGTCACGCTATCGCCCCTGTAATCAAGATCACGGGCAACCCTGTGACCTACAAGCTGATGGAGGACAACATGGACATAAACGCAGGTACAATCCTTGACGGCTCTGAGAGCTTAAACAGCGTCGGCCAGCGAATCTACGAGTCGATAATCGACACCGCCAACGGAAAGAAGACGAAGGCGGAGGCCTTGGGGTACCGCGACTATTTAGTGTTCTGCAGGAGTAGGGCAGCTGAGCATATGCTCGGCCACTGCTAAAAATTATTATAGAGACTTCGCAATCGTATCCTTCTAGTCTGGAGAGTTCCTCCCTTCTGACCCAGGCTTCCTTGTCCATCTGCTCCACAGAGACTGCCATAGCTGACCCGGGTGCAGACATCCCACCCGGCGGAGGCGACTCATCAGGAACCAGGTCCTGAACCAGACCAGGACCAGATCGGCTCCCCGTTTTTCTAGCCCTGCTTACACGTATAGTAGGCTTCACCCGATCTGGTAGCACCCTGGTCTGTGCAGGCTGGTTAGGGGTGGACTGGTTAGGGGTGGGCTGGTTCTGAGGCAGGGTCTGATCCGGTTCCAGTCCTGCTTTTTCATCTCCGACCTGCTCCTTAGCCACCCAGCCGGGTATATGGTCACGCGCGCGCTAAGGGGGTGTTTGTCTTGAGCTGGTCAGCATACCATACGTAAACTCTTTGAGGTATGAATAGTCCTGGAGTTACTTTTAGATTACCGATTACGCGCGCGACTAGAACAATTAAGTACGCGAAAAAGGGATTACTTCGTTTATACTAATTGTCGGCAAGTACGACTTCGTCGTACTCCTTCTCAAGCTTAAGCTTGTGCCCCGCCTCCATCTTGGCGAACTCCTCCCACATCCTCGCGAGGGGATGCCCCTTGTATTGCTTGGCAAGGGCCATGTAGAACTCGTTGGCGGTCTTCTCGCTCTTCGCCGCGAAGATTAGGATGTCCTGGTAGGTTGCATCCTTGCTTAGAGGTTCACCTTTAAGGGGATCAGAGACGCCGAGATCCTGCACGACGCGTTTGAGGTCGGACACCTTCGAGGAGTCCATCACCTTCTTGGGATCCTTGAGCACCTTCTCGAAGTACTCGGCGTGCTTTGTCTCGTCGCCAGCGAGTTCTTTGAGTAGCTGCTTGGAGCCTGGGTTCTTGGCCATCTTCTGAGCGTCAGTATACAGCTTCATCGCGCCATGCTCCATAGTCAACCCGACTTGTAGCGCCTTCTCAATCGTCCATCCGTCGATCTTCATAGGTATCCTGGTATCCTACCCAGCGCGATATAAAAATTCTGAAAAAGTAAGTGTCAGCTTTCGATGTAAACCGCGACCCTACAGGTCTTTGGCAGGAACATGTAGAGCCTTTGCCTGCCCCTGTCGAACGCGAAGGTGCCTGCGCCCTCCTCAGTTTTGATTTGTTGAACAATCTTCATCTCAACAAGGTCGATTGTAACGAGCAAACCTGGCTTGGCGAGAGCGCAGTAAAGGAATTTACGTGTTCCGTTGAACCAGGTTACGTCGGGCTCACCTGGTATCTTCGCGCTACATATCTCAGTCCCCTTTTCTAGATCCATGACGACGACCGCGCCACCGTCGCAGGCAATGTATGCCTCCCTACCGTCTGTGCTCAGGTCGATTCCGTGTGGTCCATGGACGGGTACCCGAACGATTCCGCTAAGCTCACCAGTTCTTGGGGAGAGCGTAACGTAGCCAGCGGGTTCCCTAATATTTATGACGAACCTGTCAATGTGAGGGCTGTAATCGCACCACCTCGGTCTACCCGGTAGTTTAATTGACTTGAGGATCTGTCCCCTGAAAGGATCGACGAACCTGGCGTGGATGTCGGCTGTATCAGCGGCGAGGAGCACACCGTGGTCGTCGTCCCACGCCAAGCCATTAGGCTTCGATCCTACCTGGATCATCTTGTTCAGGGTCCCCTTGGCAGCGTTTATAACGAGTATTTTACCACTTCCCCTGCTCGCGGCGAATGCGAGACCATCCGCTTGGGAGCAGACTACACCGCTCGCCTCTGGGCAGCCGGGTATGGTCTTGACGTGGGTGGCTCGGACGCCATCTATTAGCTCCACAGTTCCTGTGGCGGTGTGTGCGATGTAGACGTAACCGTTCGCCTCGTAGACGTCACCGTGGTCGAAGCCACCCGACTGGTGTTGTGGAATTGGGATGTAACGGTCTAGCCTGAGAACCACGAAACGAAGTAGTCAGGGGAGCATTTAGTACTTCGCATGCATATTGTACGTCCTCTCAAACTGCAGATACCGATGGGCTACAATCTCCGCCTCATCTATCTACTTATTCAAACAATCCAAGGTCTTTAGTTACCTCGAAGCTCATTAGTGCTAATGCGTGCGAACGGACACACTTTGAAATAGATTTAAAATTATAACAAGATTAAAAACTCAACTCAGTCGTGGCACGAAATATAATATAAGGATGAGCACCACCTCTTCCGCTGTGAAGCATAAGGGGAGTCCACACGTCGAAGTCATCGCCACCGGCGACGAACTCATCTACGGCAGGATTCTTGACACGAATAGCAACTGGTTAGCTAAGAGGCTCGCCGAGATTGGGGCGGAGCTTCGCCGTATCACAATGGTCGGCGACGACTATGACGACATGAAGGATGCGCTCCTCGGTGCCCTCGACAGAGACGCAGAAATAATCGTTTTCACGGGTGGCCTAGGTCCATCAGAGGACGATTTCACCGTCGACGCCATCGGCCGTGCACTGGGAAGAGAGATCACTACCGACACTCTAGGTTTCCAGAAAATTAAGGAGATATATGAGCGGCGTGGATCCGACCTTAAACGCGGTGCTAGAATGGCCCGCATCCTCGAAGGCTCTGAGGGGATACAAAACCACGTAGGCATGAGTGTCGGAATGAAGCTTCTCTACAACGGGAAGCTCATCTTCACCCTCCCAGGAGTCCCCCAGGAGATGCAGGGAATGTTTAATGAGCATATCGCTCCCGTAATCGAGGCTGAGGCGAAGCACAAGCTTCTTGGCCACACCTACGGCGTCGCTATGGTGTGGAAGGACTTCTTCCCTGTCTACACCCAGCTACAAGAGGACTACCCCGAAGTCTACATAAAGAACGCCGCAACTCCACCGGAAGCGGAGGAGGATAGGAGCAAGGTGAAGGAGATTAAAGTCGATATAGTCATCCAAGGCGCGACCATGGGGGAGGCAGAGAAAAAGATGAAGGCCTTTATGACTGACTATAAGCGCCGTATCGACGCTGCCGGCGGGGGCACTATTCGCCGCCTCTAACCCCGAAAAGTTTTACCCTGCCAAAGAGACTTCTTCAGCGAATCCAGATGCTATTCCGTGTCTACCTTGAGAAGAAGCCATTCATGGAGAAGGTAAGAGTTGTTAAAGCGAACAGCGAGGGTGTTGCCCTGAAGGATGATTCTGGAGTGACCCGAGTTCTCGATGGCGTTTACGTCGCTGAGGTAGAGGGTGTAGCGGGTTTTATCACTCTCCGCCACGTACAACAAGTTTCCCGAGGGTCTTGAACTCGGCACCCTTGAAGTAGGCATTGAGCTTTATGGGGAGTTCATCGACATGGATGGCAACTTGCTCCCAAGTGTCCCTATCGCGGAGGGTTAGTATGCCATTTTCCATCGTCGTATAGTCGATGGTGATGGCAAGAGGGGTACCGACTTCGTCCTGGCGAGCATAGCGGCGGCCTATACTGCCTCCATCGTCAAAGATTGCCCTATAGCCCTCGGCAAGTACCTTGTCATATATGGTCAACGCCTTTTCAGGCAGCCCGTCCTTAGTGACGAGGGGTTGGACGGAGACTTGGTAGGGGGCGAGGGTCCTAGGGAAGTGGAATATGTTCCTCTTCTCCTTGAGCGTCTCCCTTTGCTCCCAGGCCGTCTCCATAGCGACGAACGTGAGCCTATCTAGCCCGTATGATGGTTCGATGACGTGGGGTATGAAGCGTGTCCCGTTCTTTCGTAGGATACTAAAGTCGACACCACTGCCCTTTTGGTGGGCCTTGAGGTCATAGTCAGTTCTGTTAGCGTGGCCTGCGACCTCGATCCAGCCCCAGCTCCGGGTCTGGACCTCGTGGTCGAAGGTCTGGCTACTGTAGTGGCTCCTCTCCAGGGGTAAGTGGGCACGGAACTGCTGCCTCTCGGGGGGGACGCCTAGGGACTCCAAGAAGCGCTTGCCTACACCCATGAAGTAACCCTGCCACTCTGTAAGTACAATCCCTTTTGCGACGGCCTCCTTGATGGTGATCTCTAATGGCTGCTTAGCTGCTTTCTCCTCCATATCCTCCGTGATGATGCGAACCTTCTCACTCTCTACGTCGCTCAGCAACTGGCAGGAGGGGTTAATAGGGTCGAAGAAGAGTTCTAGCTCC
>JBGPRA010000024.1:0-18330 GCA_041489375.1 Bathyarchaeia archaeon
ACGCTTAAAAGGGCCTGCAGATACGAGAAGGGTGGCTACTGTAAACTCGTAAGGAATACTTGCGTAATCCAAAGCTGCCGGCTGACCATGAAGCCTAAATAAATCTATTAAAATCTGAATTAAGCAACGTCCTGGCGCGCGTACTGGGGTTATATTACGGCGCAGATGAAGACTGTTCAGGACAGGATGGAGGCCCTAGCGTGGGAGGGCTTCGATGGCAAGGTCTTCGTGGTTCTGTTCACTTATAGATACCACTACGAGTCGGCAGCGAACATGTTCAGGCGTATAGCCCCTTATTTTCACATAGATCTCTATGTGGTACCATGCAAGACCTACGATGTTGTGGGTAAGAGGGACCTGCTCATCCACGAGTGTTCTGAGGGGCTGAAGGAGGCTTTTGAGTTAGGTAAGACCATGGGCATGAGAGCCGAAGGTTAGATTAGATGAATTAGCGTGAGCGTGCGCGTTATTATGGATCTAAGATAGCTATTTTTTCTATAATCACATGCTTTTGTCACATAAGTCGTTCCGAGCATCAACTTTTATCCCCAATAAAGATAAACGAAGGAGTAGCTGAGAGATAACCAATGACGGATGATAAGGAAGGGCCTGCGACTCTAGACCTGACAGCAGTCGAGCTCGACGACCTTTTCGGACTCTTCATAGGCATTCTGTCCGAGAAGGCGTGGCAGTACATGGGCATAAAACTCGTCCCCGGTAAGAACGAAGTGGAGAAGGACATGGTTAAGGCGAAAGCGGCCATCGATTGCGTCGCGTTCCTCACTGAAAAAATTGCTCCAACCCTCTCCCCTGATGAAGATAGGAGACTACGGTCGATGGTCACAGATCTCCAGTTAAACTACGTGAAACAAGCGTAGCACGCCCTTGCGGGTCAAATATTCGCTGAGTATCCTCCATCGACTGGCAGGGCGACGCCCGTGATGAAGTCGGATGCAGTAGTCGACAGGTAGATTGCGGTGCCCTGTAAGTCCTCTGGTTTACCCCATCTTCCCATGGGAGTTCGCGCCAGTACCTGCTCGTTTAGGCCTTGAATTTCTACTCGGCCCCTCCTCGTTAGATCCGTGTCTATCCAACCGGGTAGGATTGCGTTGACTTGGATGTTGTCCGCAGCCCATGCAGATGCTAATGCCCTCGTCATTGAGACGATCCCGCCCTTGCTAGCCCCATAGGCCATAAGTTTGGCTCCTCCGAAGAGCGAGGTCATGGAGCCGATGTTGATTATCTTGCCTCCTCCGGCGGCCTTCATGGCGGGGTAAACGGCTCTTGCGCATAGGAAGGCTCCTCGGAGGTTGGTGTCGAGTATCTCATCGTACTCCGCGGGTGATAGGTCCTGCGGCATCTTCCGGATGTTTATTCCTGCGTTGTTAATTAGCACATCTATCCTGCTGAAGGAGTCCAGAGTTTTCCGCACCATGGATTCGACCTGATCCTGTTTCCGAACATCAACCTCAAGCTCGAGAACCCTAACACCATAGTCGCTACGGATCCCATTCGCTGCCTTCGCCGTTTTAACGGGGTTCCGGGCGGCTAAGACGATATCACCGCCAACGCTTGATAACCCCCGGGCTATGCCCAGTCCGATTCCACCGTTTCCTCCGGTTACGATGGCGACCTTTTCCTTTAAGTTGAACATTTTCAAGACGTTGATTCACCTCAGGTAAGATTGCTGTTTCTCTATAGACACTCTCGCAAACGTACTAAATAATATCAGTGGAACTTGTTAGCGAGCTCGTGTACGCTTGGACAGATACTCATAAGCCGACGCTAAATGCACCTTGGTGACATGCAGTAACTCATCAACCTCCGCGTATTCGTCGATGGTGCCCATCCCGTGATTCGTCAACCCATAATAGTAACTCGGGATACCACGTTGCCTCCAAAACTTTAGGTCGCTTCCCCCTAGGCTCACAATGGGTTTAGGGTCCACGCCAAGGAGGCGCGCATTCTCACGGAGGATCACAGCCATCTCACCATCAGGCTGGCTCCAGAGGGGTCCATCATATCTGAATGCATCAACCTCGGCCTCCGGGTACCAGGCTACGATCCTCTCAACGTGGTGCATAACGTCCTCCTTTGCCAGCCCAGGTGGGAGCCTGAGGTCAACCTCAAACACGCACTCCCTCGGGATCACGTTCACCTTAACCCCTCCGGAGCATACGCCGATGTTTACGCTCACCTTTGACATAACGTCGGCTCCGCCTTTTCCCAGCGCCCTCTCGGTAGCATCCCTTCCTTCCTCCAAGGCCTTAGCCAGGTTCTCCGGGTAACGTACCGGGATGTCTTTCAGCGTCTCAAGGTCGGTGATGAGTCTGGAGGCTATCTTGATGGCGTTGGCGCTCGTATGCGTGTATGCGCCGTGACCACCCGGCGTCCTTACAGTCACCCTGAGCCAGAGGATCCCCTTCTCACCGAACCTAAGAGTATACGGGCTACTGGGCTCAACGGTAACGCAGCAGTCACCCATAACCTCTGGCACGTTCTCCACCAGCCACCCCGACCCGAGCCTCCCGCCCGACTCTTCGTCGCTGACCACAGTGAGAGTTACGCCACCCATCATTTCACTCATCAGCTCGTGGAGTACTACGTATGTATAGATCATCGCTGTGGTCCCGGCCTTCATGTCGCAAGCCCCACGACCGTAGACCTTGCCATCGACTAACTCGCCTCCCCAGGGGTCGTGACTCCAACCAGCGCCGTCACCAACAGGGAAGACGTCCATGTGGCCGTTGAGCACCAGCCTACGCCCCTTCCACGACGAGAAACTCGATACGATGTTGGGCTTCTCGTCGTCAGGTCCTAAGACTTTGAACGGGATGCCTTTCCCCTTCAGGTAACTCGTAACATACGCGGCGGCCTCCCTAGTATCCCCTGGAGGATTAGGACTCCTAGCCCTCAGAAAACCTCTGAGGAACCCTACTAGCTCATCCCGGTCGGAATCAACTCTCCTGAAAAGCCTGTCCTTAACATCCGACAAGCAGAATCAGTTAAACAAGCCGGTCTGAGGTTAAAGCCTATAGGGTCGAGCACGCGAATTTGATGGTTAATTTCAATGTTTGCATGCGAGGCGAGAAGCATGGATTCAAGTGCTCAGAGGGCGAGTTGGAATAGAAATGATCCACCGGTGGCTCTACATTTCGAGGGATGACCTCGAAACTGAGAGGTTACAGTGTCTGCAAGAGGGAAAAGACCTAACGCCACTCTTGGCAGAGTTTGGAAGAGTCAAGAACCTCAACCTCGAGGATCAAGGGAATCAATCAGAGGCGCAAGGGCTTCTCGATAAGACCATTTCCCTGCCGGTTCGCGACGATTTTCCCTATGTTGAGCCGTCTGGTCTCGAAGAGATACGGGCAGCTAGACTGAGACAATCCTCAATGGGTGTGGATCTCCCGAGGGGAGGTCTATTCGACAAGGTTTACGGTGCTTGGCTCGGGAGGATCTCTGGGTTTCTCCTCGGGAAGCCTGTTGAGACTTGGAGGAGCCCACGCCTCTGGGGTTTCCTCAGGGAAACAGGGCAATATCCTTTGGGCGATTACATCAGTGTCGACGCCTCCGAGGAGATTCTTCAGAAGTATGAAGTCGACAAGGAGGGGTGCTTTATCGAAAATGTTGATCATATGATTGAGGACGATGACACGAACTACACTACTATTGGTCTAGCCGTTATGACGAGGCATGGACGTAGCTTCACCTCACTCGACGTCGCTAACCTCTGGCTCCACGAGATGCCTATTCTTCATACATTCACCGCGGAGCGCGTTGCCTACAGGAACCTCTGCCTGTTAATCCCCCCCGGCGTCAGCGATGTATAGGAACCCGTATAGGGAGTGGATTGAGGCTCAGATAAGGGCCGATTTCTGGGGCTATTCGGCGCTCGGGGATCCTGAGCTCGCTTCTGAGTACGCGTGGAGGGACGCTTGTGTCTCGCATGTCAAGAACGGTATCTATGGGGAGATGTGGGTCGCTGCAATGATAGCCACTGCCTTCTCAACTAATGATATCTCGGTAATAATTGAATCCGGTCTCTCCCAGATCCCATTCCGTTGTCGCTTAGCTGATGAGGTGAAGGCGATGATGAAGTGGAGGGCGGAGGGTGTAGCATACGACGAGGCTGTTAAGCGGATCCACGCCATCTGGGATGAGAACAGGGCCCACGACTGGTGCCACACGATTAGCAACGCCCGTATCGTTGCGCTGGGGCTCCTTTGGGGAGATGGGGATTTCGGTGACAGTATTACAAAGGCGGTGCAGCCCGGGTTCGATACTGACTGCAACGGGGCAACTGTGGGATCTATTATGGGTGTTATCTGCGGCGCTTCGAAGATACCGACGAAGTGGAAGGCTCCCTTCAACGACACCCTAGAAACTGGTGTCTCTAGTTACTATAAGGTGAAGATCAGAGATATGGCGGAGAAAACGCTCCGTCTCAATGAAGAGTAACTCTGACAGATTGGGCATGCACACGCTGTGGTGGGTTCAAATCTCACAGGGTTAGGGTAGGATCCAGACTACATTTGAGCCAGACGGCCAATGCATTTCAACTATACCGTCAAGAATGATCGTGGATCCCTTCGTGACAATATTGGCTATTTTGTATTTCTTTTCAACCCAGCTACGATTAGATCATTTGCTATTTGATTAACTGTAGCACCCTTTTTCTTAGCGAGTTCCTCAAGCTCTTCGTAGAGCTTTGGTGGCACGCTGATCTTCCTCACGTGTATCTTCACTCAGTTGACCTCCTTGAGATATATCAACTAAAGACAAATAATATTATCTTCTACAAATGCGCGCTCACGTGAAGTTGAGCCTGAGAAAATCCTATGACATTAAACGTTTGCCTTCAATGCGTTGGTTGATTATCCTCGTTCAATATTTTACCTACCCGATTACGTGGCTCGGGGACTAGTGCCTGTATAAGGGTGAGCGTAACAAAGCAGCATACTGCAGCAAGATAAAAGACGATATTGTAACCATAGGCGTCGATTAAGAAGCCGCTAAAGAGAGAACCTATCGTTGAACTCTGCTGCGAGATTGAGGATTGAAGGCCCAACCCGAATCCACGCATCTCGGGGCTCAAGAGGTCCGCCATAAACGTGTTCATGGCGGTCATCATAAGAGCCCAAGTTATACCATCCCATGAACGGAGGATAACCATCCAGAGAAAGCCGCCCGGGATGGTGTAACCGATGAGGGTCGCAATGGACATACCTAGACCGAGGAGGATCGCGATCTTCTTACCAGACCTGTCTATGAGGATCCCTGCGAGTGGGGAGAAGATGATCGTTGTGAGAGCTCTGGCAGCGAATATGATACTCATCTGGGATAGGTCGATATGGATGATGTCCTTCATGTAGAGACTAAGAAAGGGGTCAATCATCGTGAAACCTGTTCTGTAGATGAGAACGGCTATCAGGAATATGCCTGCAATGGCTCCGAGGCTCTTAGCCGATTTTAGGAAGCCCGGGACATCGATTTTAAAGCTCTTAGCAGCATATTTCTCAGATAAAATCCTGTCTTTTGGTAGCGTTTCCTTGACAAAGATCATCATCGCTATCGCGCTGACTGCGACGAAACCCCCTGAAAATAGGAAGTAGAATGTGTAGTTGTCCCCCCTGATAAGAAGGGGTGATATCAGGGGGCCAATCAGGGCACCTATCCCGCCTGCGGCGCTGAACAGCGACATCGCCTTCCCCCTCTCGCCTGGTGGGAAGATGTCGGCTGCCATGGTCGTCACCATCACCGGCATGACATAGAAGCCTATGCCCTCGATGAACCGGAGAATCATGAATATGCTAAAATCGTGACCGCTATAGGCGAAGATGAAGAAGACAACAGTGTATAGCAGCGTCCCAAGGAAGAGTATTTTCTTGCGACCATATCTGTTGGAGAGAATACCGGCTGCGACGCTGCTTATGATGCCGGCGAAGGTGCCAATGGAGATGAGTAAGCCGCTCTCAGCTTTGTTCAAGCCGATAGCAGAGAAGAATAGAGGGAAGACCATGTAGATGGTCGACGCAGTTATCTGCATAGAGATAGCGGAGATGATTATGAAATAGTAGTTCCTTCTCTGTTGGGGAGAGACAGTTGTTTCAACCATAAAATACATCCTAGCTTTAATTATTCTGGAACGGGGGTGTTCGATGATAATATTAACTTTTCGTCATTTGTATACTGAATTTTTTGCCATGATTTATAAATATCCTAAGCTTTTCGATGCTAATCATCATCCACCTTAACCAAAGGCGCACACGTAAGCTCGCTGATGCATCTCCTGAAACACCTCACCTGCAGAAACTCTTTTGATTATTTATACTTCTACTCTTCTAGAGTATCTGATAAGATATGATCAAAGAAACAGCTTGGAAATGGATAGATAACCATCACGATCGTTTAACCTCCATAAGCGACGAGATATGGGGCTACGCAGAATATGGCCTCTGCGAGGAGAAATCAAGCCAACTACTCGCTGAAACCCTGAGGAACAATGGTTTCCGAGTTAAACAAGGCGTAGCAAAGATGCCCACGGCAATCCTGGCCGAGAAAGGCCAGGGCAAACCCATAGTAGCCACAATGGGTGAGTACGATGCCTTACCAAACTTAAGCAATAAACCGGTGCCCCGAAAAGAGCCCTTAATCGAGGGCGGGATGGGCCACGGATGCGGTCATAACGTCCATGGCACAACCGCCCTCGCAGCAGCTATAGCAGCTGGCGAAGCATTGGAAAAACACGGTCTAAGGGGGACCATCCGGTTCTACGGGACACCCGCCGAGGAAAACTTCAGCGGGAAGAGGATAATGGTCAACCACGGTCTCTTCGATGACGTGGACGCTGCCCTGAGCCACCACCCGGGAACCCTGAACGTAGCAACCCTAGCCAGCAGTAACGTGATAAGCGGTGCATACTTTCATTTCCATGGAAAAACAAGCCACGCAGCCGCAAACCCCGAGGCAGGTAGAAGTGCTTTAGACGCTGTAGAGCTCATGAATGTCGGAGTAAATTATCTAAGGGAACACATCATCCCCGAAGCCAGAATCCACTACGTCATCGAGGTCGGTGGAGGCCAACCCAACGTTGTCCCCGAGTATGCACGTAGCTTCTACTACATCAGAGCACCCGAGCAAGTTCTCCTGGAACCCATCAAGAAACGAGTTATGAAGATAGCTGAGGGAGCCGCCTTGATGACAGAGACGAGGCTGGAGGCCGAGATGAGCTGGGGTGGATACCACAAGATCCCCAACAAAGTACTCAGCGAGGTAGTGACAACCAACATGCGACTAGTAGGCCCACCAAAATATAGCCCGGAAGACTACCAATTCGCTGCGGAGATCGCCAAGAGCTTCCCACTCGAAGATAGGGAGACAGGACTCAGAAAGGGTAAAGTCCCAAATTGGGAAAAATATGTGGACCAAGACCTAGTTACTGAGATTTTCGACGCTTGGGACGACGGAACCACTAGCCCCGGAAGTACAGATGTGGCAGATGTCAGCTGGATAATATCGACAATGGAGTTCACGACAGCTTGCAACGTAAACGGCGCCCCAGGTCACAGCTGGCAGAACACAGCTTGTAGCGGAACAGGCATCGGTCACAAGAGCCTTATCTTCGCATCTAAAACCATGGCTGGCTCAGTCTTAGATCTTCTAACGAATCCCAGCCTGTTGAGAGATGCAAAGGAGGAGCACCATAGACGGCTTCGGGGCAGAGAGTACAAGCGAGACTCAACCATTGATCCACCACTCGAAAAAGCTAGAGAGCTAGCGAAAACCTACACGGGCAAAAAATAGAGTGCGAATACCGATTCCAACGTCGTGATATTTCGATGGCCCTTTAGATCCTTTCTAGTTTGAATATGACTGGTCGTAATCCATCGGTGCAGCACTCAACAGCGACGCCTTTCTCCTTGTACCATGGCGGGTTTCCTCCGAAGGACAGAGTTCTGACAGCGGGAAAGATGGCATACCAGGCTGAAGTGCAGAAACCCTCTGGCATCCGGCCTTTTTCATCAACTGTGAATTCTTGCCCGTCCTGATAGACTTGACACACATCAAGAGGTTCCACTGGTGTGACGGGACTCTTCGTGAAGACCTCAGATGGGGCGAATCTTCTCATCACGGTTATTTTCACTTTGCTTCGACTTGACATATTCAATCGTGTTAATGTTTGGTAGGTTCGGTTTATTAAAAATGGCGTGCGCTTCAATACATGCGAAATACGGTTTATATATAACAATGTTATAGGTAACTCTGCCATGTGTGACTCTGGAAACGGTTGCCATGAACAACAGCGATGCAGACACCATATGATACGCACTAATCCGGAGAGAGGCTGGACCCAGTTCCTATTTCTCCGCCTCATTCACGAGAAGCCTATGCACGGATACCAGATGATGGAGGAACTGAACAAGCGGGGCTTCCTACAGAAGGAAAGACTCGAAGCTGGATCCGTCTACACGATCCTCAGGCGAATGGAGCATCACGGGCTAATGACAAGCGAGTGGGAGGAGGTGGCAGATGGGCCCGACCGGCGCGTCTACACGGTTACGCCGGAGGGGGCTCAGATTCTCAAGGAGGGTTTGGAGATAATGCTCAAACGCAAAACCCTCCTCGACGACCTCGCATCCTATTATAGGCAGAGTTTCCAGGGCACCACGGGGTGAAATGATATGAGTGAAGAAAAGAAACCGGAAGTTAAAACGGAGTCAGAAGAGAACAGTCAGGAGTGCTGCGATAGCCAAGGGGAGCAACAGTATAGCTGGTGCGGACAACACGGCCCTTGGGGGCACCACGGCGGTCACTGGATGCGTAAGCGCATGATGATGCATTTCGTTTCCATGTCTGTCGAGGAAGAAGTGGAGCTCCTCGAATCGGCTAAAGCTCGCCTCGAAGAAAGACTCAAAGTCGTGAACGAGAGGCTCTCAAAGCTCAAAGCATAGTATCCTATCTTTAGATGGACACTTGGGCTGAAAAGCCTCTATTTAAGGTCCGAATTTTTTTCATTATCGATCATTAATGGTCAATGTTGAGCCATTAGAAGTAGTGTTAACGAATCTGTAACAAAATCTTGCGCGCGACGCATTAGTTAATTTTTATTGTTTCGCCATCGTTGATCCTGATCGTTTTTTCGAATTGTTGTTTGAACCATTCCCTGTTACTTGTATGGACGGGGATGATCTTGTCGGGGTCAATCTGGTCGATGGCTTTGATGAGGTCTTCCTGTGAGAGGTGGCCCGAGGCGTGGAAGCCCTTGACGAAGTGGGGTACGCCGTCTTGCAGGGTGTAACCGACTGGTTTTAGATTGAAGTAGGTGAGCCACTGGTTGAGGCGCTGGAAGTCGAATACCTGCTCCTCTGTGAAGGCCTCGCTGGAGGAGTAGATGTAGGACCCTCCGCGTGGTTTGATGTCGAGGAGGTGTTTGAGGTCGAAGAGTGAGAAGCAGAGTAGGTACTTCTCTGGGTTGTGCCCGACGGTTAGGTGGCTTACGTATCTGTCTCCCCACTTCGTCGAGACTACCTCGGTTTCCCACTTGTCCCTGGTGTGATTGCGGAGCTCGTTGTATATGCCGATGTGGGAGGTGTCCATGAGGCATTTTCCATCGGCGCAGCCGAGAGCATGGAGCATATAGGCGTCCTTCGGGGTGACCAGTAGGATCCTACCGACACGGTCGGCGATCTCGATAAAGGTCTGGAGCCGCTCGAAATTACGAGCGGAGAAGTCGGCGACTACTAGGCCCTTCTCGGCTTCAGCTGCCTTCTGGCAGTTCTCGAGGACGTCTCCTTCAGTTATATCCTCATCAAATTCGCGTCCCACGCGGGTGCCCTCCGTGATTAGTATGGATGCGTCCTTTGCGGCGGAGATGAATCTGCGGGTGCTCTCGGCTCCTAAACCGTGTAGACGGTAGTCGCCGGTGTAGGCTATGGTAGTGTCTCCTATGAGGATGTAGGCGACTGCGCCGAGGATGCTGTGGTCGACGGGGTGTGGTTCGATTGTGAATGGGAGACTGAGGTGGTTGTGGTGATCGAAGGCTCCGGCTTCGACTTTTTTGCTCCTCCCTGAGTCACTCCCTGGTCGGTGGGAGGCGAAGTCCCTAAGCTCCGCGGTTGGCTCGGTGCAGAGGTACATGTCCCGAGCCATGTAGGAGCCCTTTTTGCTCGACTCGAGGACTAGGCCGTCGCATCCGTCGAGGGGGATCTTCTCGCTATAGTAACTTATCTCGCTACCGAGGCTGCTAGCTGAGGTGTCCCTCATCGCCTTTAGGATGGCCACGCTGGTTGTGCTAGCTATTACAGGTATGTCGCTTCGTAGGAGACCGACGCTGCCGGTGTGGTCGAGGTGGGCGTGGCTGATAAGCACTGCCTCAACGCTGGGCTTGGGCCAGGGCTTAGGGTCCATATCGGTGGGGATTAGGTCGGAGCGGTAGACGTTGATGCGTGGGATCATGTCGAGGTTGATTAGGTCGTAGATGCCCCTGTTACTGCGCTCCTTGAGGAACTCCTGGTAGTACTCACCGTATTTGGCGAAGTTCATCCCGAAGTCGAGGAGGATCCCCCTCCCCTTCTCTTCCAAGTGGATCTTGTTGCCGCCGATCGTTGAGGCGCCGTCGTAGACTGTGAGGAGCGTCATCGCCTTGTATAAGGTTCAAGTTGGTTATACTATTATCGCGTGCGCTGATCCTAATCAATTTGAGGGGGATAGTGGGGGTAATTTAATGGTCTTAAATACGCATGCGCGATTTTTCAAAATTTAGGTTTCTCTTATCATCACAAGCATCATTTTGAATCTGGTAAGGGCCTTTAGGGCGTGGGGTTTGTTCGCGGGCATAATTATCACCTCACCTTCCTCCAAGCGGTTACTTACACCGGATATCTTCACCTCAACTGTCCCTTCAAGGTCGACGACCATAGCGTCGTACGACGCGGCGTGTTCACTGAGACCCTCACCCTCATCGAAGGAAAATAGGGTGACTGTGCCAGTCTTCTTATCAATCACAGTTCGGCTCACAACCGAGCCTTTTTGGTACTCAACCAGTCCCTTGAGCTTGACTGCCTTCCCTTTCATGTCTACGGACTTTTCTACCATACACGTTATAAGAAGATTGCAGTTGAGGGGAAATAAAGAAGTCTAGTTCTCTGCGAGTATGACCGAGTCGTACTCCTTCTCAAGCATCAGTTTGTGCTCCAGGTCCTCCCTTGCGAAGCAAGCGAATACCTCGCCTATATCTCGTCCCTTGAACTGTTTAGCCATGAATATGTAGAAGTTGTGACTCCTCTGTTCTGCCCTGGAAGAAAAAATCAGGAGGTCTTGGTAGGTCGAGTTTCGGTTCAAATCTACCTCTCTCAGGTAATCAGTTGCATTGAAGTCGACGAGGTTTATTGGCAAGGTGCAGTATGCTGCTAGTTCATCCGGTTTCGTTAGAGTGTCTTCGAAGATCTTCTTGTGATTCTTCTTGTAGTCGATGATCTCTTTGAGGAACTGTTTAGATCCCGGGTTCTTCGTCATCCTCATGATCTTTGTATAAGACCTGATCGCTCTGTCCTCCATTCCCGACTCCGTATTCGATGGCTTCCTTGACGGTCCACTCTCTTTCTTGCACAATAATTGTTGTGGAATACTTGTTTTTAAGGTTCTAATATTAAATGATAAAATTGGGTTGCTAGTATTGATGAAGTGTAAGATTTGTGGTTACATCTATGATCCTTTGAAAGGTGATCCGGAGCACGGTGTTAGACCTGGTACGCTTTTTGAGGATCTGCCTTCTGATTGGGTGTGTCCTATATGTTTCGTTCCCAAGTCAATGTTTGAAAAAGTTTAGAGTGAATACGTGAAAAATATACGTGGACTGGTTGAAGTTGCTTAAACAGCCACTAACTCGCGCGACATTGTAAGAGTTTATGTGCGCGCGTGTTACTGACCAATAATGGCTAGGGAAAACATGTAAGAAATTTTTATAGAGAAAAAAGGGGATTGGAATTCTCATCCTGTCTTTGAGCTTAGCTTGTTGACTTATCGATTACAGTTCTCTTGATGATGACGATTTTATCGACTTTTGCTCCTTCTATGTTTACATTTACGGTTGCGTAGCCTGAGATTCCGTTTTCAAGTGTCACTACAGCTGTTGTCGCTTTTGCAGTGACTGTTCCGTCAGCGCCGATAGTGTTCTTCACCTGTGGTCTGATCGATGTTACGTTGTAGCCTTGGCTGATTAGGTTCTGCACGTCTGAGTCGCTACTTAGTATGTCGTCGATTGTTTGTTTGAACTCTGTGCTCAACTCGTAGTTGTTGTAGCTGTGGCCTTCTCTTCCTCTTCCGGTCCAGAATTCTTGGCAGATTGGGTCATCGCTCAATAGGCCCCTCATATCACCAAACGGAGGCATAGTATCATTATAGGAGCCCGTTGAGATTGTGGTGCTCGGATAGGAGGTCACCAAGGTTTCAGCTTTTGCCTGTTCCTTAACCACGAGTCCGCCTATCACAGCGGCGGATGCTGCTACTATCAGTAGTGTCAACAGAATTGTTTTTCTTTCTATTTTACTAGACACCCCCTCAATCCCTAGGAATGGGCTTACCCAATGCATATATGGCGATTTTTCAAGGTTGATTCAGAGTGTCTTCCAATTCATTACATAATCTTTACAGATTCGCGCGTTGAAAAGATGCAGTTCAGCTCCTACCATAGCACGCGCCAATATCGATGCGCGCGCGGAAATATGGTCTCCAGCCTCATGATGAGTGCGTACGCTAATTACACATGTTTAATATTCAGGATTCCGCAAAAACTATCGGTGAAGAAGTTTGGTTCTACAAAAGAAGAATTTCCAGAAACCTGATGAGATTCAGACACCCCCAAATTCAAGGGTAGACACCATCAGAATAGAGGGCATGACTGTACAGAAGCAAACATATCAACCTGGGTGGCAATGGTCAAAACACATGAAATCCATCGCCGGAACAAAATCCTGTCAAGTGCACCATTTCGGAGTATTGGTCTCAGGTAGGTTACATGTGAAAGCTGACGATGGCCAGGAAATCGAACTCGGCCCAGGAGATGTAGTTGACATCCCACCAGGACATGACGGCTGGGTTATAGGAAACGAGCCTGCAACCTTCTATTGGTTCCAAGGTAAAACAAACCCGAAGTGAACTACGCGACCAGTGAGGGGTGAGCATCCTTTTCGCGCGCGCGAAGCCTCTGATTACCCTAAATGTGGGAAGGCTATTCACGCATTGGGTGGATCATAGCTATCGGGTTTCCCTCCGGGTCCCTAATTTGAGCGACATAGCGTATACCAGGGACCTCCTGTTTATCCATGGTTACTTTTCCACCAAGTTTAACGACTTTAATCAGGGCTCTGTCAATGTCTTCTACACGTATATAGTTGACTGGGATGTTTGATTCGCTTTGCTTCTTGTACATGCCGCCGTTGACTCCGGGTCGCTTTGGCATACCCTGGTCATCGGTTGGGACGGTCTGGATGACCCAGTACTCCATGAAGTCCCCGAGGGTTTTCACGATTTTCCACCCAAACAGATTCTCATAGAATGATTTGAGTTTGTCAACATCCTCAGCTGGTATCTCGAAGTGTATAATCGTTGGATCCATTTTTTTCCTCAAATCATTTGAGGATTAGCTGAATAATAAGACATTGCTAAAATTTTGAGCGCACACCATGATATCATTATTTGGGTGGAAGAAATACTCTTAAGGGCTAGCATTCTCATGGTGGAAGTCTATGAGAGAATTATCCAGAGAACCAGTTGTGTCAGTAGTAAAATCTAATGGATATTATGAAGGAAGCCGAAACGCCCTGAAGCCCTTTGAGGACGATATCGCTGAAAATATCAAAGGGAAAAAAATGGTCCTCATAAAACCAAACTTCGTTTCAACTACAGTACAGTTGGCAGCGACTCAAGTCGATACAATCAAGGCGGTGTTAGACATGTTGTCTGAATTCTACGATGGTGAGATAATAATCGGGGAAGGACCGTCTGGTAAAAGTCTAGTAGAAGCCATTACAAACTTTGGATACGACTCTCTCATAGACGAGTACAAAATAAAAACAGTGGATCTGAATGAAGATGAATTCGTCGAGCTTGAAGGCGTAGACAGTTTTTTAAAACCCCTCAAATTCCGTGTTTCAAAAACTCTGCTAGAAAGCGACTACCTCATCTCAGTGGCGAAACCTAAGACACATGACACTGTAATAGCTACGCTTTCGATTAAGAATGTGGTCGTTGGCTCACTAGTCTCCCTAGCTGAAAAAGAGAAGATCCATCAGGGGGCAAAAGCGATCAATGAAAATATCGCTAGACTTGGTAAACATTGTATGCCCGATCTCGCTTTGATAGATGGATTTGTAGGCATGGAGGGAACCGGACCGGTCGACGGAAACCCTGTCAGTCTCGGCGTTTCTTCGGCCAGCTTACACCCCGTATCTCTTGACTCTGTTATGGCTAAGTTAATGGGTTTCGATCCACTCGATATCGGGTACCTACATCATCTTAACGACTGGGGGGTAGGCGTTGCAGACTTGAATAAGATAACGACTGTAGGAGAACCAATCGAAAAGGTATACCGGAAATTTAAGCCTCACCCAACCTATAGAGATCAACTAAAATGGAGATAATCGTACGAGCTAAGCGAAAGACCTTCTATTTCTAAAGCCACTAGTTCATTGTGTGATGATCTTGAACGTTCGAAAGAACTCAACATTAATACAAGAAAATAGTGAGGTAGAGAGGCTTACCACGGGATATCAATTTCTTGAAGGACCTGTTTGGAGCTCAGCGGGCGGGTTTTTATTATTCAGCGATATTCCGGCAAATCGGATCTATAAATGGGTACCAGATGGGTCTGTAACGGTGTTCCGTGAACCCAGCGGGAACTCGAATGGTCTGACATTCGATAAGGGAGGCAATTTAATAATCTGCGAACATGGCACACGACGATTATCTATGCAGGAGAAGAACGGGTTCTATAAAGTGTTAGCTGATAGATACAGAGACAAGCGTTTAAACAGCCCTAACGACGTGGTAGTAAAGTCAGATGGTAAGATCTATTTCACAGATCCACCATATGGCATAAAGCAAAATGAGCAGGAGCTTACTTTTCAGGGGGTTTACTCCCTAGATATTGAAAAAGAAAAACTGACTCTGCTCTCAGACGACTTCGATCGCCCAAACGGTTTAGCCTTCTCCCCCGACGAGAAAGTCCTCTATATCGCTGATTCGTCGAAAAGGAGACACGTGATGGCTTTCAAAGTCGAAAGTGATGGGAACTTGAGCCACGGCAGTGTATTCGCTGAGATTCGTTCAGAGCTTCCCGGGAACCCGGATGGAATGAAGGTGGATGTGGAAGGTAACCTCTATGTAGCAGCTGCTGGAGGCGTTTGGGTTTTCTCTGCTTTGGGGGAACACCTGGGCGTCATCAATACTCCTGAGACGCCTGCGAATCTAGCATGGGGGGCTAGGGATTGGAGAAGCCTCTTCATCACAGCGGGAACTTCTCTCTACAAGGTTAAGATGAAGGCAAAAGGTGTGCGTGTGTAAGGCTGCCTTGTCTCTATAGTCCCGCGTGCGTAAAAGTGGTAATCCAGTTTATGGTGTTTTCAATGGGTCGACAGCATATTTCCATAAAATTAAAGATGAAAGAATTCCCATGGCGCCTAAAACTGCAGCCAGTTCTTCATAATTATAAGAAATCAGGATGAGACCGCCAACCCCTGCTCCAAGAGCAGCACCAATAGAGTCGGAAACTGAATATAGGGACATCATCGTCGAACGGAATTCGGGCACCTGTTCAAGAGTTAATCTCGTGGATGCGGTGAACCGTAATCCACCGAAAATTGCAGCTCTGCGCGCGCGCACTGTATGTTAAGGACTATAAACTTCTTTTAGTATGGAGGAGGCTTCTTGCATCGCTTTCTTAATTTTCTCCCTAATACTATCATTGATATCCTTCATAGATGATGCTTCCATACAGCCAGCAGCGATGTCCTTCAGATCATTAACCTCGTCGATTTGAATCGAACCACCCAGAGATCTAAGGTAATCCGCTTTCATCTGACCTTCCGAGGTCTTCTTCTCGTAGTGATTGACGTCCCAGTTCAACGCTGCTGCTTTGACCTTGTACTCCTCATCGGAACAATCATCAAATGACCTCCGGAGGTCAAGAAGCTTCAACCCCTGCTGAGCCGACTGGACCACTGATTTGGATCCGTTCATTAAGCCACTCATCTCTTTTATCGCCTCACCCCTACGGGCTATTAAGCTGGGGATCTCATCCGTCATGCCGTTGAATAGACGCGTGAATATCTCCTCCGGCACCTGACCTTCCTTAAAAAGCTGGACGAGGTTGACTTCGTACCTCAGCTGCTTCACTAACTTTTCGACAAGTTCCTTAGTATAGGAGTCAGGCGTGTACGACCCATATTCAACATTCTGAGCCGGTGGCTTTTCCTCATCGCTTACCTTCTTTAACTCCGTGTTCACTGGTTCAACTTTCGGGGATGTCATCTTCTCGACCTCTGGGACAGCGTTTTCCATTACCTTAGGGGCATCGTTCTTCACATCTTTCTGTGGAGACTTTTTCACTTCTTGTGATTGGGTCTGGAGGCTCTGTGTGGTTTTCTCCTTCTTGAATTCGCGGCGAAATTGTAGAAAATTGAGCGTACGCGAGGCTGTTTGGTCTTCGATTTTATCCGTGGTTTTCGGTAGCTCTATTGGTGTGGCCTCGAGGACTTGCCCACACTCGGGGCAGATGTCCTGTTTCGGCACGACTTTGTTACATTTAGAGCATAGTATGTTCTCTACAGTGCTCTCGGTCGCCATATGACTTCGGTGCCTCCCGAGTTCTCAATGTAAGGTTGAGATAATAATTTTATGAATCTAAACTAGGTCTTACACATATATATTATCCGTGAGCACGCAACAAGAAAGGCAACTCTGTTAGAGTTGAGGTGGTGAACAAGAGGCTCACGGGGAAGAGGAAATTCCTCAAAAAGTTTGATACGAACGAACGCGCAGATACATCTAACTTTTCAGAATAAGTAGTGGAGGCTGGACTGGACATTGGAGGCGAGGAATGCAGCTATCAAGCAGACGATGTTGTCCTCAGCGATGCTAGCGATTATGATGGCGGTGTTCTATGTTTCAGCTGGCCGGACCGACATCCCCCAGTCATGGTTCCTGTTTAGCGTTGTGTTCGTCTACTTCGTAGCGAGCAATATCGCCCTTTATAGGTACAATCCCGAGCTCCTGGTCCAGAGGTTAAAGATAAGGCGGAAAGGCTCTAAGACATGGGACGAGTTGTTGATGAGACTCACCAACCTCACTGCGTTGCTCCTCGTGCCCGCAGCGGCGGGGTTGGACGTGGGTCGGTATCGGTGGTCGAGCTTCGGGCTGCCATACTCCGTCGTGGGCGTCGTTTCCCTTGTTCTCTCTTCGGTGCTCATCAACTGGACGATGATTGAGAACCCCTACTTCGAGCCAACGGTGAGGATCCAGGACGACAGGGATCATCGTGTGGTAACCACTGGGCCTTATGCCATCGTTCGCCACCCCGGTTACCTCAGTGGGATACTCTGGTTGGCATCCGTTCCTCTGATCTTTGGGTCGCTGTATGCCTTTGCACCCTACGTCCTCTATGCGGTGCTAATCACTCTCAGGACTCATCTCGAGGACAGGACCCTCCGAGAGGAGCTCCGTGGATATACCGAGTACGCCGAGAGGGTCAGGTACAGGCTGGTTCCGTGGATCTGGTAGATCATTGAAGCTTTTTGGATTCACACGCGCGCAACCCTCGTATGATAGCCGTCAACATATCCTCATTAATAGCTATCTCGTAAGCAATAGGACACGCATGTGATCACTTTGAGCACGTCAAATTCTGGCAAAAACCCGATTCACCAACTATCGTTACTGCATAAACTTTTCCACTACTGGGTCATCGACCTAGCCTTATCATTCCTAAACTTCGCCGTGCTGACACAGGTCTACGAGCCAATGTGGGGTGAATTAAAGGCGCATCAGGTCGGGATGTTAACCAGGATAGTCTACATCTTCATCATTGCCTACTTCATGTTGAAATCCCTGAAAGAGCCAAGCAGGATGGACCTGGTTATACTTGGCCTGATGTGGATGGGCTTGTGGCTGATCTTTGAGTGGGGAGGAAGCATACTGACGGGGCGTCCTGTTGCAGAGATATTGATCGGCTGGAATATCTTCAATGGATATATGTGGCCCTACGTATTGGCTGCTTACCTATTATCACTCCTCACTCTGGGAACTACAATTTTCCGAAAGCATGCGCAATTACAT
>JBGPRA010000025.1:0-17774 GCA_041489375.1 Bathyarchaeia archaeon
ACCCGATCCTTTCCACTAGGCTGACGACGACGTCATTGACCTGTCTGAGGTTGGGTGCGATCCTGAACATGACGTCGTTGGGGAGGGCGGTGCTTGAGTGAATAAGAGGTACGCCCATGAGGATCAAGTGCGCGCTGTTGGCGTAGCTCAGCGATGCGCACATCGCCTCGGAGTAGTCGAACCCGAGGAAGATATTGACCCCGAATTCTTTCTTCATCTTTCCCACGGCTTCTAAGCCGTAGATGTTATCAGCTTGCTCGGACCGATAGTCGAACCTTATCTGTGAATCCTTCGATGCGGCGTAAGCGTTTACCTCGGTTAGGGTTGTGTTGGCTATGTGGTCGAAGTGCCGCTTCATTTCTGTGCTGTCGCTGATGATTCCGAGGGTGACCACAACGGGTTTATTACTGGGCACCTCGGGGGCTGGGACCGCTGGGTGGGTCACCGACCAGAGCCAGACCGCGGAGCATGAGACCAGGACTAGGACAAAAAGCATGGCGTACCGCCTATTTCTCAAAATGTTCAACCCCCGGGGTTGAGTAAACCTGCCTATGAGCAATTATAGGTCTTTTTGAAAAATATTCTTTACATAATGAAAGTTTTTATCTGGATGCTTGCATGCTCAAGTGAGCTACCAACAAAAGAAGAGGTCGGCATCCTGATTCACCGAGGCGACTGCTTACGCGACTGACCCAAGAGCTTCATAAGCTCCCAGACCAGATCCACTCATCGATCAAATTGTACTCAGAATCTCACTGCCACCTCGGTGATATGAGCCCTGAAGATGTAGCGAGGGCGGAAGATGCTGGACTCGCTCTAATGATAACCATGGGCTTGGATGAGGCGTCCACAGACATCGCATTGAAGCTGGCGAAGAGGTATCGGAGCATCCGATTAAGCCTCGCGGTTCATCCCTGGTATAGCGACGAGTTTACTGAAGATACTCGAAAGACGTTTCTGAGGCTCGCCGAGAACCCTGAGGTAGTCGCCATAGGTGAGACGGGTTTAGACTACACGGGGAGGATGAGTCACCAGTGGATCAGGGAGGAGAAGTACTTGGATAAGGAGATCCAGAGGGCAACATTCCGCGCTCACATAGGACTCGCGAAGGAGCTGCACCTCCCAGTAATCGTCCACGATAGGGCACCGGGGCAGGAAGCCCTAGACATACTTGAGGAGGAAGAGGTTGCGAAGATCGGGGCGATAATCCATGGCTTCGCCAAGGACAGGGCGTATGCCCAGCGATGCGAGAAGCTCGGAATACACCTCTCCCTCGGGCTACGGACCCTTCAGGCGCCTCCTCCCGAGTTCGAGGAGGCTGTGAAGCACACACCATTAAGACTACTAGTGACTGAAACTGACTCCAACAAGCCATGGGAGGTCGTGAAGGCTTGTGAGATCGTCGGCAGAATGAAGAACCTCACAATGGAAGCTGTCGGCTCTGCTGCGACGGAGAACCTTCGTCGGTTAACCAAACAATAACCCTAGCCACAATAGTGCGCGTGAATGGTTCTATTAGTTCTCATGAGGATTTCGAAATACCTGCCGTTTAGACGCGTAAAACCTCTTCAAACACACCTAAGCAACACAACCAACCTCAAAACACACCCCACCACACCCAAAAACCCACCCAAACCCCACAAACAACCCCCAAAACCACCCACCCAACCCCCAGAATCCGCCTCCGCTCCCCACAGACCCAAGGCTTACGCCGCAGGAGCAACATCTAGCGTACCCAGCTGCAGCAAATTAAAGCAAAGACACGAAAACACCATCTTAACACGAACCCTCGCCACCGAAGCCACAAGCATGTGCCCCGCATGAAGCACCCGCTTCAACACCGCGAACACCCGCTCCACCGGCCTCCGCTTAGACCCGATTCGCCGGTTCCTGCTCCTATCAGCATCACCAAGAGGATGGCCACGCACCCCTCGCCTCATCGTCGCATCCCACCCACGCGGCTCCACGCCGAAGTACCCCTTATCACGGTACACGACCTCACCCGGCTCCGACAGGTCCACGCGGCTGTCGTGTACCGACGCAGAGGTCACAGCCACCGCCCTGCCAAGATCCTTCATCAGGTACTTGGGATTACTGCCCCAGTACACCATGCAGGGTGGATCCGCCCGTTTGAAGCGGAGATAAGTGAAACCAGCCATGCCACCTACAACGGAGAGGAGAAAATCAGTGTAACTGACTCCCTTCCACTCCAAGAGATCCTCCAGGCCATTTACATAACATGTGGATTCACATACCCTGTGGGGTAACGTGTGAACCGTTTTCAATATTCATCACGTCATAATTCTGATCAATAGAATACATAGAGATATTTATCGAGAAGTATTTATCGAGAAGTATTTAGCGACTTGATTTCTCGCGCCCATTATAAAGAACGCCCGTGCTTACTAAGAATGGAAAATTAATTCTCCGCGGTTGCGTTGTCACAATAGATTAGCTCAAATATGTGAGGCGGGTGTAACTACAAAGAAGTTGAGTTAATTTGGTATACGACTTCGACACAGTAATTGACAGACTCCCTACGAGCTCTACGAAATGGAGCAACCGGAAAGAGCGTACAGGAGTAGCCGATATATTGCCTATGTGGATCGCGGACATGGACTTTGCGTCCCCACCCGAGGTTGTAGAGGCGATCAAGGAGCGTGCTGCCCATCCTTTATATGGGTACACCGTGAGGACCGATGGGTACTATAACGGCCTTATCAACTGGATGGCGAAGCGCCAAGGGTGGAAAGGAATCCGCCGCGACTGGATCCTCAACTCACCTGGCGTCGTCGCCGGATTCAGCTTTGCAATCCAGGCCTATTCGCAGCCCGGCGACAAGGTAGTAATCCAACCGCCTACCTACTACCCTATGAAGAACTCGATTCTGAATAACGGGCGACAACTCGTCGATAATCCCCTCAAAATCGTGCAAGGCAATTATGAGATGGACTACGAGGACCTAGAGAAGAAGATCGACGGTAGGACCAAGATGATCATCCTATGCAGCCCTCAAAACCCAGTCGGCCGGGTCTGGAAAAGGACAGAGCTGGAGCAACTAGTGGAAGTCTGCGAGAAGAAGGACATCATTATCGTATCAGACGAGATCCACTCGGACCTCATCCTCGGTAAGGTAAAGCACACACCCATAGCTACCATCTCAGAGAAGGCGATGCAAAGAACCGTGACGCTGGTCGCCACTAGTAAGACCTTCAACCTCGCTGGATTGACGAACTCGTGCGCCATCATCCCGAATAAGAAGTTCAGGGATGCTTACCAGGCTGTAACGCAGAATAACAGCACCGGCAATACCAACATATTCGGAATAGTTGCGCAGGAAGCCGCTTATACGAAGGGTGAGGCTTGGCTGGAGGAGCTTCTCGTTTACTTGAGGGGGAACTTCAAGTATCTTGAGGATTTCATAAAAAAGAAGATCCCTGGACTCAAAGTGTACCCGCTCGAGGGCACTTACCTCGCGTGGGTGGACTGCACATCCCTAGGCATGGACGACGCGGCACTCAAGGAGTTCATGCTGAAGAAGGCGAAGCTCTGGCTCGACGAGGGCGTCATGTTCGGTAGTGGCGGATCCATGTTCATGAGGATCAACATCGCCTGCCCCAGAAGCATCCTGAAGCAAGCTCTAGAGAGACTCGAAAAAGCAGTCAAAGAACTGAGAGTCTAAACCCGTGAGTAATACATCTCTTTTTAGATTTCATTAAGCCAAACAAGCGATAAATAAGTAGCTTTGGAGCTTAAAACATGTAAGTTTTAGTGGTCTATAATCGCGAGCACAACCACTTGGTCAAGATTTCCCAGAGTTCTGGCGCGAACTCCGTCGTCCGTTCATTTAGACTACCAGTCTCAGCGAGACGCATACCGTGATTGGTTCTGGGAAGTAGCTTCAGCTCAAAACATGTGTTACCCGCATCCTGGAGTGCTTGACGGGTCAACTCAATACTTCTCTCCACCGGCACATAGGTGTCGAGAGCGCCCCAAATGCCCAGAAATGGGCAGCGAACCTTCCGCAGGAATGGGACAGGTTCGAATCGATAGATGCCGATGAAAAACCTGATGTCTTCCGCTGTAGTGTCCCCCAAATATGGAAACCAAGGTTCCTCCATTGCTGTGTTCTGCATAGCAGCGATTTGCTTCACATTCGCACCTTGTCGGATCATATCTAACCGTTGTGCGTAGACGCTGAGGGCGTGATTTATTTGGTCCTCGGAGAAGTGGTCTACTCGCAGCTGACGTTCTAAGCGATACCTTTCCTGTTCTTCGACGGTGACTGCTGCGGAGGATATTGAAATAATGAAAGCGACGGGCTCGGCTAGTTGCGCAACAATCGGCATGATCCAGCTGCCTGACTTCCACCGCATAAGCCAACCCCTCGTGTTCGTAGTGGATGGGTTTTAAGAAAGCGAATTGCGGACAACACATCTTGAGCTCTGTTATCGAACGTTTGCTTCCTCCAATCTCCAGTGGATGCGCCTACCCCTGGCTTGTCATAGCAGAGAACAGCGTAACCCTGGCGGGCAAAATGCTCACGAAGCGCGACGAAGCTGCCGTGGCTGTCACGGTCCGCGGGTCCTGACCCATGCACGAGAACTATGGCGTGGCACAGTTTATCGATAGCAGGTTTCACGATGATCCCGGAGAGCTGACTCTCACCGTTCGTAAAACTGATGTCGATTTGTTTAAGCGAAGATCCACTCACTGCCTTCTCCTCACTCACACGGGCGTGTATGCGATGACTGCAACTGATATAAGCGAACGAGTTTAAATTGAGCCCGATCAGAATGTCGGAGAGGAAGTCAATAATCTACTTCTCCAAGCCTGGGGAAGCCAACGCCGATGAGGCGATGAAAGCAGCCCTAAAGAGGGCAAAAGAACTCAACATCAAAGATATAGTAGTTGCCAGCACGAGGGGGGCGACAGCCCTAAAGGCGCTGAAGTACTTCAAGGGATACAATTTAGTCGTTGTCCCCCACGTCTATGGGTCAAAAGAGACTGGCACTCAGGAGCTACCCGAGGAAACCGCGGAGAAGATCAGGTCCATGGGGGGAAAGATCGTCTATGCTGCCCACGCCTTCTCCGGTGTCAACAGGGCAATTCAGTCCAAGTTCGACACAATGTACCCCGCCGGTATAATCGCCCAGACCCTCAGGCTCTTCGGGCAGGGAATGAAGGTGGTGGTCGAGATCTCAGCGATGGCGGCTGATGCGGGCGCTATTCCTGTCAACAAGGACGTGATTGCGATAGCTGGATCAGGCAGAGGCGCCGATACTGTTGTGGTGATAAAGCCTGCTTATTCGCATAGTATCTTCGACGTTGTTATACGGGAGATCGTCACCAAGCCTAGGGAGATTTAACGCGCGCGATAGCTGAGAATGAGGGTGCTCCCCTGGCGCTCAAGGCTCGTACCCTTACTAGGCTCCTTGATCTCTGCCTCAATGAAGGCGTCTAGTGTCTCATATTTGTTCCGCCGACTCACAGCTGCTTTAACGACTCTCGTGTTGTGGTTGGCGCAGTTGACACCATTGCTGTGCATGATCTCATCGCGCGTATCCTTTGCAACAACCTCATCTAGGTTATGAATAGCATCCTTGACCCACATGGCACGCCCGACAGAGTTTTTGGGGGGCTTCATTCCTCTGAAGATGGTAAGCTCGCTTTCAGTCCCAAACTTACTAAGTATAGATCCTTTCCGCTGCTCCGCCATCTCATCTGCACGCATCATGATTTGTCGGTCCTTAGTTTGGAATATTAAACCTCTGCTCGCACGCGTGAGTGTGAACGAAGTAACTGAAGTTGAGCTTCTTTATAGATGATCGGGCCACACCACTATTGCATCCTAGAATAGCAAAATGTAGCGGGGTTTTCATCATTTTTACGCGTAACATATCAATTAGAGTAGTATTAGCCAATACAGGTAGAGAGAAAAAGTGATTATGAAAAGAATAGCCCAGATAATCCTATTCCAGTCGTATATGTCCTTGCCATTCATGGCTTTTATTGGCATGCTGTCAAACAAAGCCATGAGGAGGCACATCCCCAATCCAATTCCACCGATATACGGGACGCCATATATTAGAAAGGCATAGAAGATGGCTGCGAAGCCAAGCCCGATCAAGACAGATGAAGACGCGAGTAAACCGATTAAGCGCGTAGTCAAACTCTCAGAGTGGTGAACGTTTCGACTCGGAGATGAGAACGGAGTCTTAAACGCTAGTGTCGAAACGAGGAATGTAGCGAGCCCAAAATACCACAAACGATGCTCAGTCCAGACCCCCTTACTCCTTGCGATCATCGAGATCAAAACGTTTTTGCTGAATTCCACGACGATGCTTGTAGCCAGTACGACTGGTATCATGATTATGAACTGCTCAATCGAGTTTGCATTTGAATAGGCAAAAGCAAAGGTTAACACTGTGAGCGATACAGCGTAGGCAAAGATCTCTTCTTTTGTCAGCGTGAAGATCGAGCCCACTCTCTTCACGATCGTTATCTCGCTCTTTGAGGCGATGAAGTCTTCCGCCCACTTCTTCACCGCGTCAGGCACGAGAGAGTTGAGTTTATCAGCTAACCAATTAAATGATAAACTGGCGGAGTTACTTGCGGCAACAGCGACCGACACCACCGCGATCGAGGCCAAAGCTTCTCCAGTCGAGGGAACCCAAACATTCGTAGTAACTGTCACGCTAGTTGGGATTCCCACTGTGGCGTCCTTACTCGTCGCACGGGCTTCAAGCACATGAACCCCCATCGACAGCCCGTTAAATGTATAGCTATTCAATTGATTGGTCTTGATCCATGGCCCTCCATCGATTTTTACCTCATAATAGAGTACGTCGTCATCTACACTGTGATAACTCATGGTGACCTTACCAGAGTCAAGAATTTCACCATCGATTGGAGTATCTATCATCATCTTCTCCGCTATTGCCGCAGAGTATAGAGGAACAAATGCAGCACCGTATCCGCCAGATCCCTCTATTACCGAAATATTGTTGTCACTGAAGATGCCGAATAGATGGCCACCAGTTCCAGTTGATGGGACGTAGTTATAGTTCTCATTTACATTCAGAGTGCCTGACCATACAACTGCTCTATTAGCAGTCATGTCTCTTATCTCGACATTTGTACTATCTTGATACGAAAAAGCCCAAATGCCACCTATGCCATTCGGAGGCGATTCGCGAGCATAAGTATAGAACTTTGTACCTACTCCCGTTCCACTTTGATCTGGTACACCCAAGAATCCATAGTACTGGTCAGTCCAGAATGGTTCGTCGGTGACAGTTATGGTGTCTGTACTGGTGATCTCGATATACTTCTCCACACCGATTGTATTCCGGTCGATGTTAGTCCATTCACCATCGTTCAGTGTTCCACTCCATATTTGATCACCGGCAAGATACTTGACTGTGACCGTGTTTCCGTCCTTGTATGAGTGAACATGTATATTATCACCTGGGCTAGAACCGCCATACCAGCCTGCGAATAAATAGAAGTGTTTCCCAGACCAGAGTCCGGATTCAGCTGGCACGCTGAAACACCGGTCGCTGTAGAACTCAACAGAGATCGGTTGATTACTTGTGAAGTGCAGCCACTTCTTCCCCCATGTGGGTTGTGCAACCCGGTTGTGACCCCCTGGACCATTCAATGCGAATTGAGAGAGTGGGACCCATGCCTTTCCATCCCACTCCGTGACGGTGACGTCCGTTGTTCCTCTATTATAGGCGAAAACTATCACGTCTTGGTCTTCTGCGACATATGAATAGAATTCATTCGAAACGCCTCTAAAGGAATCATCGGCTGCGAAGTAACCCATTATTCTCGCAGAGACGGGGTCACCCATAAGAATCGAAAACGGCTTATCCCCGACTGCGTGATATACCCCCTCACCGGGATGAAAGAAGTATGAGCCACCCATATTGAGAGACTGGGTTGTAAGTTTTGTTCCATTGGAGCTATAGATGCTCACAGTCAAGCCATCGTGATATGAAAAAATGATGACATCACCAAAAGAGTAAAAAACTGTTTTGAATTCCTTCGCTGCATTGACCTCTACTGGAATTAAAGCTGTTACGCATAATAACGCGAGACATACGACAACAAACGCACACTTCATTGAAAACGAACGTCGCATACGTTCAGATGATGCCGATTCACTCAATTTCCGCACCAACAAAATGAAAATGCCTCCGAGCAATCTAACTTTACTTGGAATATAGTTAAATTTTATGTTAATAATCATACGCACGAAGAATAATTAGACCTTATTGAAGTAACAGGGGAATTGCGCGCGCGATGTCAGGGGCACCAAGGTCATCCCCTTCCAGATTCTATGGGCTCTTCTTGAGGAGCTTCCGCCGGAGAAGAAGAGACCTGTCCACACTGTCAGCGAGGGCAATTGCATAGTCCGTGGATTGAAGGACGGTGGAGGGTTGAGGTCAAGCTCATGATTAGGACAAGCCCGGACAGCGAAATGCATCGGAGGTACACTTCGAAAGGTGCCTTTGTCTCCTACCGCACGGGTATCTGTGCGGCCATGGCGGGTATTCTATGCGGTCGCGGACTCATTAAAAAGAAAGGTGTCTACCGTCCAGAGTTCTGCGTCCCCCCCGAACTCTACATTAGGGAGCAGGTCAAGGTCGGGATGGAGGTAGAGGAGTCCACCACGCACATCCTTTAGTCGACTTTACACCCAACAATAACTTGCGCGCTCGATGCAATGGCTTTATTCGCAAGAATGTTGATAAACAGCAGATTCCAGGGATGTACTGATAGTTATGAAGACCTCGGCTAGGAATCTAATACCTGGTAAGATAGTTAAGGTGGAGACAGACAAGATCATGGCTAAGGTGAGGGTTGAAACCGAACCCGCTATTCTCACATCAGTCATCACCAAGGAGTCAGTTGATGATCTCGATCTCAAGGTCGGTGATCATGTCAAGGTGATGGTCAAGTCGACTTCGGTGATGATAGTAAAAGAGTAAAGCCACACACTTTTAGCACAGAAACATCGCACGCCTTGCATCCCTCGGGTCAATCGTGCATATCTAGTAATACGACGCGCTATCATTTCGTTTAATAAATTTACAAGCAAGGTGTGAACGAATCGTGTTTTAAATTACGAGGCCTGTCTTGATCATCTAGGAGATCTCCATGGGCTTCGACGATCTATTGGTTGAATCTAAAGATAGGATCATGACCGTGAAGGTGAATCGGCCTGACGTCCTCAATGCCCTGCGTGAAAACACATTCCGCGAACTCGATGAAGTTCTAAGCATTTTCGCGGCTGATCCCAGCACAGGGGTAATGATAATCACCGGCGTAGGAGACAGAGCCTTCTCAGCAGGCGGAGATGTCAGGGTCTTGGAGACGCTGACCAGTAAGGAGGCATATCCATTCGCACAACTAACGCACAGGGTTCTGGATAAGATAGAGAACACTGAGAAGCCAGTTATTGCTGCGGTCAATGGATATGCCTTTGGGGCGGGCTGTGACCTCGCGGTTGCATGTGATCTGGTTGTGGCATCCGAGAAAGCCGTATTCGGTGAGCCACCCGCAAGTTTAGGAATAATTACTCCATTCGGTGGCACTCAAAGGCTGCCAAGGATAATAGGTCCGAAGAGGGCTAAGCATCTCTTCTTCACGGGTGACTCGCTTGATGCTGAAACTGCGCTCAGATTCGGGTTAGCTAATAAGGTTGTAAAGCATGAGGAGCTGCTTATTGAAACTAGGAAAATAGCTGAGAAGATCCTTTCGAAGGCGCCGATAGCGGTCAAGTACTTCAAGAGGCTCATCAACCTCAGCATGACTAGCAGCCTCGTAGACGGAGACGAAGCCGAGATTGATCTATACTCCAGATGCTTCGACACAGAGGATAAGAATGAGGGAATGAGGGCATTTATAGAGAAGAGAAAACCCGTCTTCAGAGGCAAATAGTAATTATTTAATAGCTATTAGAATATGATTCGAGGAGACCCTTCACACTCACCTTGAGCCAAGGCGTGGGTGATGATTGTGTGCGAAAAACAGGCGTGGCTGAGCGTAGGTTAGGCGATGAAGCTACGCGCGCACCTGTCTGGGGATCCTGAAAAAGTAAAACTAAAGATGAGATCGAGCTATTTCTTTTCTACCTTCTTTTTCACCTTCTTAACGCCTGTCTTAACTACCTTCTCGGTCTTCTTAGCGCCTGTCTTAACTACCTTCTCGGTCCTCTCGGCTCCGATCTTTGCGTCCTTATCAAGAGCTTCGCCAGTCTTCTCCATTCCTTCCTTAACACCTTTCTCGAAGGCTTTAGCTACTTTTCCTACGGCTTTTCCAGCCTGTTCAACCCTATCCTCGATTGTCTTCTTTTTCTTCTCTTCGGACATGTTATTTCTGACTATGTATTATGCTATGAATATAAAAAACTCGTGCGCTTGAGTTAAGGTTCTAAGGGTACCGTTTTATCTCCCTCGCGCCAACAATGATCCATGAGCTTCGAGGACTCAATCGGGCCCTGGGGCTTAGTCCTCGACATACTCGGCGTGGTTTTAGCCGCCTACGTCCTCATTTATTACGCCATGCGCGGCAAACAGAGCGCGCGCGATTGTGCAAACGCCTACCCACATACTTTTTTAAATCATTAAGACAAGATTTTAACCATGGACGAGTTAGAGGAGGTTGGTAAAGTCTTACATTATTACAGCCGAATCGGCGTTGCTATTATTGAATTGAAAGCTCCCCTTTCAATCGGTGATCAGATCTTAGTAAAAGGACCAACATCGGATTTTGAACAAGTTATTGAATCAATGCAAATAGAGCACATAAATGTTAACACCGCCAAGAAAGGAGACTCGATAGGACTCAAGGTCAATAAACTTGTCAAACCTAATGATATTGTATACAAAAAGAGTCCCCTAACATAATGTAGTCTAAAAATGCTTTAAATTATAATTCAGCGCGCGCACGCCCGAGATAACGCGTATACCGAGCTTCGGAATATTGTAAGATGATGGATCTAATAGGAATAATTGAGACTGTCTTGATATTCAGCTCGATTATCCTTCTACCTCTCATCTATGCGCGCGCGCAAGACACTGTTTAGAAAAGAGACGAATATCGCGGTGACTGAGGCGAGGTCAAGTTTTAGGCGTTGAGATGCATGCATGCCGCCTACGCGCATGAATCGATTTCAAGGGTTATCCGAAGATGAAGCCTAGGATTATGCCTATTATTAGGCCTATGCTGAGCGGTATTATCCCAAAGAAGATTGCAACATATTGCATAGCGACCGGTCCGTACTTGTCGCTGAGGTCGCTCAGCGCCTTTGTTATCGTTCCCATACTTATGAAACCGAAGTACACAGCTATCAGGGCCACTATCGCCAGTATAATTCCGATCTTGAGTACCTTCTTGATTAGGAATCCTATTATCAAACCAACTACGAGGGGGATCGCCAGGACCACTATTGTAGGTAAACCTCCGATTGTTCCCCCCAGAACACCCATCAAATCGTTTACGATACTCATCTTCTCTCAATCATCATACGGTAATTATCGATTTATACCTTATGAACGCGTCACGCGCACGACTGCAGAGGTTTTTAGCCTCTACCCTTGTTTAGAAAATCTTGGTTTCTAGGCTGCCTATGCTTCGGGATATGCACGCAGGTGAGATTCATGAGCAACCTAGACCAGTGGACCAAATGCCCACCAATGTGTCTTCTTTACATGCGCGACCATTTAGGGATGAGGAAAGTAATAACCAATTAAAAAAAAGAGAACCGCAGTAGCGATGCATATTAAAGTTGTAAGTGTAAGCAGTTTTCTCCGCTCCTTTCTAAGCCTCTCAAAATCTTGCTTTAACTTTTCGACAGATCGATTCAGTGCTTGATCATCATTGCTAATACCCATGGAGAAGAAGAGGATGTCTTCCGTTTTAAGGGATTACGCGCGCTGGTAGCACAATGCTATCCACCCCTATAATGATCCCTAACACATCGTTTGCGCGCGCAAATGTAATCAAGTATAATGAAGTGAATTTGGGGCCTCTTCGGCCCCTGCCTAAAACGGAGGCTACAGGGTGCAGAGTAGTCCCCGTAAATTGACGTTTGGAAGCGCTAAATATAACTCGCACGCACACGCTAACGGCCTGGCACTCTCGGAACCCAGCCCTTAGCCTCGCCTATCAGATACTTTGTGAAGAGCTGGGCCTCCTCATTAATCAAAGTCTCAAGGGTCTGATGCTTTCCGTTCCTGATCCTCTTCGGGCGCGAAGGTGTGGGAGTTAGCAGAGGGTGCATCTTTTACTTAATATCTGTTAACTTTTATTGCTTTAAAAGGAACGACTCCTATTTTCAACTAGAAGCAGAACCGGTGATACTCTACGAAACATAATATCGAAGTCAACAGAAACAACTGCATCGCATGCGGAGCATGCTATAAAACCGACCCAACACACTTCGAGGCGGGCTATGAGAACGCGCGCGTATTTCATAAACCTAACTCAAAATCAGGAATGAGCGAAATTATTCTCTTCTACTCTTTTAGTTGATAAATGATTCAGCGCGCGTGACGTCGGTCATTTTATTAAAAATAGATAAAAATAAAAAAAGTTTGTGCGGAATTTATCCACACTCATGACTCACTGAACGGCTTAGTACCTTCTCGGTGGCCTGTGCTTGGCGAAGCACTCTTGACAGTAGACCGGACGGCCCTCTGTTGGCTTGAAGGGGACTTCCGTCTCCTTGCCACAGTCAGAGCACGTTACTTTGTGCATCTCGCGTGGTCCGCTATCAAAGCTGCGCCTTTCTCTATATCCCATTTATTTCACTCCTTTTTTGTATAACGGTCACCTAGAAGGCTTCCAATATACTTGCACTCATCATACTTCCTCACTTTTAAACTTATACGCGAATATTTTTCAAGCGCGCGTGCTACCTCAGTTTTTATTTTTTTGAAGATTCTTTGTCCTAAAAAGAGTTATCGACTTTCGAACCTTTAATTTTATGAGCACACCAATTGGAAAAAAGCTACAAAGACGCGTTAATTAAGTGTTAGAATATAAATAATCAAAGTATACGAGTAAATGTTAACTATTTAGCTTGTTTCTTCATGTACTCCTCGACTTCTGCGAATTGCTTCTTGAACTCCACCAGATCAATGTCAGCCGCGTGGAGTATCGAACTCCACCCCGTTGTGAACCGCGTTAGCATAGCAGTCTCAGCGATCTCCTCATCCGTTGCGCCGTTCATCTTCGCCGCCCTTGTGTGGAAGTGAATGCAGTACGGGCATTTTATCGAGGCGGCGATCGCAAGCCCCATAAGCTCACGGTACTTCGCCGGTATCTTTGTCTTCCCAAAGGAGAACGTTTTCATCTCCGCCCACTCGTGTGGGAGGGCTTCGGGGGGTATGGTCTTGAACTGGTCTAGCACAATACCCATAGTCTTCTTGATGTCGGTCAGCGTTTCCTTATACTCTGATAAGTTTGATCACCGTTTAGGCAGATGGGAATTCCTTTTAATAAACCTGAAATCGTTCGCTCATACGCTATGGGGGCGGAAACTGATTCATCCGCTTCGCGCACTTGAACCAGTTGGGTCTAATTAATTTTGTTCTCGCTTAGTCAACCCCAAGTAGACGTAGGCTGTTCAACATAACTATCAGCGCGTTGCTCTCGTGGATGATAGAAGCAACGAGAGGCGGGATGATGCCTGTGGTGCTCAGTCCTATTCCAATCACGTTAACAGCCATGGCGAAGACAAGGTTTTGCTTGATAACCGTCATCGTCGACGTACCTATTCTTAGGAGCTTGGGTATCTTCTTCAGGTCATCCGTCGCGAGAACCACACCAGCGGTCTCAATAGCTACATCGGTGCCCCTAAGACCCATTGCGATCCCAACATCACTCGTGGCTAGAGCGGGGGCGTCATTCACGCCGTCACCAATCATGGCGACCTTGTATCCTTGCGCTTTTAGCTCCTTGATCTTCTCGACCTTCTGCTCGGGGAGCAGGTTGAAGAACACCTCATCGACACCTACCTGCTCACCTATCGTCTTCGCAACGGACTCGTTGTCACCAGTGAGCATGATCGTCTTCTTCACGTACCTCTTTGTCTCTTTGAAGGTGCCCACGAGGTCGCCGCGGACGATGTCTGCCACTTCAATCGCTCCGAGTAGACGTCCACCCCTGGCCACGTAGATCAGTGTCCGATTAGACTCAACAGACGATGAATAGTCTAAGGCCTCTTTGGTGAGTTTAACACCGTTCTTCGCAATAAGCTTGTCGTTGCCGACGAGGATGATCCCCGCCTTCGTCTCCGCTTGGACACCAAGGCCCGGTTCCATCACTAAGCTCTGAGGATCATCGACGTTGACCCCCTCCTCACCGGCTTTCTTCAGTATGGCTTGAGCGAGAGGGTGCTCCGAACGCTTCTCTGCGGTAGCGGCGACACCTAGGACGACACTCGCTTCCGAGTCGAAGCCTTTGATTGCAACGACCTCGGGGTGCCCAGTAGTAATCGTGCCCGTCTTGTCGAAGGCTAGGACGTCGATACTACTAAGCCTCTCCAGGCTCTCACCATTGCGGATCAGGATGCCCATGCGTGCAGAGTTGCCGATGCTTGCGACCACCGCCATTGGGGTGGCGAGGGTTAGGCTGCATGGACATGCTATAACCCATAATGCTGCTACCCTGAGAAGACTACCGGTGAAAATGTAGACTACAACACCTAGGCCGAGGATGATGGGCGTGAAGTACTTTGCGTACCTGTCTGCGGTGCGCTCTATTGGCGCCTTATGCTCCTCCGCCTCCTCTACCATTTTGATAATCTTGCCATAAGTGCTCTCCTCGCCAATGGCGGTAACCTCAACATCGAGGCTGCCGAGCTCGATTATGGTGCCTCCGAATACGCTCTCACCGACACCTCTCTCCACCAGCATCGACTCGCCGGTGATTGACGACTGGTTGACGGAGGCCTTGCCAGACTTCACTAGACCATCGACTGGGATCTTGCCCCCAGGTTTCACAACGACGGTCTCCCCTATTTTTACATCGGAGATGGGAACCTCAATCTCCTTACCCTCCCATATGACGATTGCCGTTTTCGGAGACTCCTTGACGAGCTTCTCGATCGCCACAGAAGCTCTGCCGCTAGTATAGTCTTCCAGAATCTCACCCCCACCGAGCATCAAGACCACTACAGCTGCAGCGACGTATTCCCCGACGTAGATCGAGGCGATTACGGCGAAGGTGGCGAGGATGTCGATGCCGAAGTTTCCCTCGCGCAACGCACCGAATGCGCTGTGGCCTATGAATACGGCTCCGAGGCTCGCTGCAATCATGCCGATTAGTGTGGAGGTCTCAATGGGTAGGAGACTGAAAGTTTGGCTCAGCCAGCTTATAGCTGCTAAAAGGACGCTAATTGCTAGTATCGCCTTCTTCCAGTTCGCAGCCATATACTCACCTACAGAAGCTTCTCCAATCCCGCCTTGAGTTCATCGAGCTGGGACTCCACGTCTCCCGACTTGACAGCCTCAACCAAGCAGTGCTCGATGTGGTCCTCGAGTATTATGAGGCCCGCCTTCTCAAGCGCGGCTTTTACTGCACCAATCTGGATTAGTATATCGGGGCACTCCTTCTCCTCGTCGATCATTTTAATGATGCCGCGGATGTGTCCCTCCGCCCTGATTAGACGATCCCTCACATCCTTCCTACGTTTATGAATAGCAGACATAAGTCCTATCCGGGGGGAGGGGATATATTAAGAGTTTTGTAAACTCTCGCACGCGATGGAGGTTTAAGATCTCTTCGACGTCTTCAACTATCTAAATCTGGGAACATACTGATATTGAATAGAGTATCATCTCGAGCCTTGATGAGTTTCTCAAAGATAGAATCCTCTTCGTATTCATCTTCATATTCCATCCAATGGCCAGATTCAGGATCAGATCTTATCATATTCAGGATCTCTGGCTTCAGGGAAAGCCTCAGAACACGACTCCCGCACCTAAACTCAGAGGCGACGCCTTCACCCTCTTCAACTTCGATATTCCGTTTACCTAGTGTACAACCCGTGCTGCTCTGAAGCCCATCTATGACACAGGAGTCAGGAGGAGACAGTCTGAGCCTTACTCTGCAGTTCAAGTTGAACCATCCTGGGGAATCAAGGGTCCTGAGGGCGAGGAGTCCCATTCTTAACCCAATCACCATGAAGGGCCCGCCGTGGCCGTGTAATTCCACTGCTCTGCTGTATGAGGACTTAGACCAGCTCCTAGGTTTTCTCGAGAAAAGTCACCACTTGTAAGGCTAATTCTGATGGATGCGCCACTGTTTTAAAATTTATTATACTCTTCACCATGCACGTGTGCGCGAACAGAATCAGCGCGTGATCTTGGCGCATTCTACGGTGAATGCTTTACACCAGGAACGTATGTTATGAAGGATTCAGGGACTCTATATGACGGATTCTTCCGACCCTTCATCTTCGCGTGCGCAGTTTAGTACAAGAGTTTTCCGTCTTCTAAGTATTTCATGCCGTCTATGTAGAGTGTCGGCGTGAATGATACGACATCGATGTGTAGCTTGGCGACTACGCCGGGCTCTGATCGTCCCCCTGAGTCGCCCCAAGCGGTATGCACTGTTCCCTCTGACATCTTCACTTCGTGGAATGGTGGTATCGTACATAGAGGGTTGGGGGCACCGAGTGTTGTCAAACCCTTCCTCGTATAAGGGTTCAGCCCAACAGCGAGTTCACACATCTTGTAGATGTTCGGGTCATCCATAGAACCAAGTATCTTCCAGAACATCTCCCCGAGCTCTCCCTCAGCTTTAACTAATACACCATTCTTAATCGTGAACCTAGCTTTCTTTCCAGGTAACACGTCGCTGCAGACACCTATCCAGTCGACGTTTAGAACTCCATTAGCGTCGCCAAAGAAGCCCGTCGACATACACTCGTTTTGAGACCAGCCAGCTTTTCCGGTGCCGGGGCCGAAGCCCCAGAAGTTCTTTGTCGTTCCCTTAAGTTCCTCGCCATCGGTGATGAGTTTGAACTCTTTTCCCTCGTGCTTGTTGAGCATGTCCGCCCATCTCTCAGATTTCTTCGTCAGAGAAGGCATGTCTATGTCTCTGATGTGCCAGACTGCCTCTTGGTATATGGGTGGCCAGCCAAATAGGAAATGGGTGCCTCCCGCCTGTGCATCCTTCAGTTCCTGTGAGAATGCGGGGTCCCAGTCACAGAACCAGTAAATGAAATCTGTGGCCTTCAGTGCTGCAGCGACCGTCTTAGGAAGCCTGACGCCTCGCCCCAGTGACCAGAGTCCAACGGCCTCCTTAGGCGTGTTGATGACCAGAACATGAGGCACCGCCTTAATGGCCAAGGAGTGTGTCACGAGCGCGCTGTACCTCGTGGTGTCTGTGTCCGGACTCACACAAACCAATACCTCCTGACCAGCCTTGACCTTCTTGAACTCAAGGGTCCACTGAGCGAGTTCACTGAACAGAGTCTCCCTTAACAATTAACTCACGATTAAACACCACTATTCATAATATAATAAGATTTTACTCGACGAGGGATAGCAATATTCCTGGTTTCCGCCAAGATAGCGATCGCGCGCGCATTTTAACGCACAAACTTGAAAGTGATAAATACTTAGTTGACTGTTATCCATACAAGGTTCATTTATCATATACTGAAAATGAAACTTACAAAATTTGGAAAAATTGGTGAATAAAATGAAGTTTATAGCTGTACACAAGTGGCCCAAAGAAGCACAAATCAT
>JBGPRA010000026.1:0-17221 GCA_041489375.1 Bathyarchaeia archaeon
CAGCTTAGACGAGCTTACTGCGAAGACCCTCAGGGACCTCGTCCTCGGTATTTGGAGGAAGCGGGAGGAGCCGCCGGATAGCATCCTCATGGTCAGCCACAACGTGGAGGAGGCGGTTTATATGGCTGATAGGGTTGTCGTGATGTCCGGTAGACCAGGAACTGTTGTTGGCGATGTCGAGGTGAATATTCCTCGTCCGAGGTTCGAGCACACTCGAGACCCTGCTTATTCGCGCGCGCGTTTCACTCATCACTTACCTCCCATCAACTTCTTAGAAGCCTTAAAAAATGCGCCATGGGGATATGAGGTGAATCGTTATGAGCATCGGCGTGTGGGCAGAGAAGTACAGACCAAAGACCCTCGACGAAATGGTGGACAGGGAGGAGGTCATCTCAAGATTCAGGAGCTTCGTGAAGGATAAGAACCTCCCCCACCTACTTCTCGTTGGCCCTGCTGGCGTCGGGAAAACGACTAGCATCCTCTGCCTCGCACGCGACCTCTACGGTCCTGGCTACCACAATTACATACTGGAGCTGAACGCCAGCGACGAGAGAGGCATCGACGTCATCAGAGATAAGGTAAAGAACTTCGCTCGTACAGCAGCTATCGCCAGCGAGGTCTCATTCAAGATACTCATCCTAGACGAGGCCGACAGCCTCACGACTGCTGCTCAGCACGCCTTGCGCCGAACTATGGAGGTCTACACAAGGACTTGCCGCTTCTGTCTTATAGGCAACTACTCCGAGAACATCATTGACCCAATCCAGAGCAGGTGCAGCGTCTTCAGGTTCGGTCCCCTCGCAGAGCAAGACGTTAAAAACTACGTCTCAGCCATCGCAAAGAAGGAGAACGTCAAACTGATCCCAGAGGGCCTCGACGCCGTCTACGAGGCGAGCCAGGGTGACATGCGTAAGGCGACGAATCTCCTTCAAGCCGCTGCTGCGACTCAAGGTGAGGTCGACGACATCGCGATCTATAGTGTATTGGGTAAGGTCAGCCCCCAACGCGTCCGTGATATGATCAATCTAGGCTTGAAGGGAGAGTTCTTAGAGGCACGCGAGATACTCCGCAGCCTGCTCATCGACGAGGGCCTCGCCGCTGAAGATATCCTCAGGATGGTTTACTCCGAGCTCATGCGGATGCAGATACCTGAGAAGTGGAAGGTCAGGATCAGCGACACCGTCGGGGAGGTCGACTTCCGCCTCACACAAGGCGCGCGCCCCGAGATACAACTTAGCACACTCATAGCGAAGCTCGCATTGGCTAGTGAAGAAATGAATGAGCGCTGATAAATTACCCTGGGCGGTCAGGTTCAGGCCACGCACCGTTGCGGACATAGCAGATAATCGGGAGGCGGTTAACGAGCTCAGGCTCTGGCTTCGTAGCTGGGAAAGAGGTGTCCCGAAGGAGCGCGCCATTTTCCTTCATGGTCCCCCAGGCACGGGGAAAACGAGCAGCGTTCACGTCCTCGCTGAGGAGCTTGGCTTCGACCTCCTAGAGATTAACGCCAGTGACTACCGTACGCGAACTCGCATGGAGGAACTGATCGGTCGCGCTGCGACGCAGAACATTACCATCTTTGGGAAAAAGCGACTAATCCTCTTCGACGAGATGGAGGGCATCAGTGGCCATGAGGACCAAGGCGGTATAGCGGCCATCTCGGATATAATCAAGATGACTCGCGTCCCCATAATACTCATCGCCACGGCGATAGCAGAGGACAACGAAGAGAAGTTCCGACCCCTAAGGAACAATACGCAAGCAATCGAGTTCAAACCTGTCCCGACCGTAGATGTCTATACAAAGCTCGAAAGGATCGCGAGAGCCCTCAAGCTAGACGCGCCCCCTGACGCCCTCGAGGCCCTTGCAATCCACAGCGAGGGGGATATTCGTTCCGCGATAAATGACCTAGAGTCTATTGCTCATGGAAAGGGGGAGTTGACGGTCGCGGACATCGAGGGTCTAGGTAGGAGAGACCGGAAGGAGTACACCACCACCATATTGCACAACATCTTCGCTGCCAAGACCCTTCATGAGGCTCGAAAGGTCATAAACCAAGCATACATCAATCACGAGGAACTCTTCGACTGGATATATGAGAACCTCCCACTCATCCTAGATGATAGGGAAGACCTCGTTGATGGGCTTGAGGCCCTCGCTCGAGCTGATGTCTACGCCAAGAGGGCGCGTATTAGCAGTTACAGGCTCCAGAAGTATATGTTCAACTCGATGACGGGTGGCGTCGCCTTCAGTAGGGAGAGGAGCGAGGGGCTTGGCCTCCGGCGGCAGATAACGACTGCAGTAGCTAAACTCGGTTACCCTCAGAGCGCTTTCGTTTACCAGGAGACTGTAGGGGGTATATTGGTGAAGCCCGTGAAGTATATGGGAGACGACTGGAAGCGCATAAATGAGGCCTTCAGGGGACTGGGTGCAACATGGATCCGAGGCGGGAACAGCTGGACTATCCCCTATCTGCGTCCTCCTCAGCTTAGGTGGAGGTATATAAGAACCTACCATAGTCGTCGAAAACTCCAGGCAGTCGCTGCGAAAGTCGCCATGAGGTGCCATATTTCAAGCAAAGAGGCGGTAAGCGAGGTCATCCCTCTCCTACGCCTCATGTATAAGGACAAAGCGACAGCGGAGCTCACGACAGCGTGGCTTGAGCTCGAGGAAGACGAAGTTGACTGGCTCAAGAGATAACGCACCAAAAATCTTTTGCGCTCAATTCCATATTTCATATTGGGATAGATTGAGAATCCTCTTACAAAACCTTGTTTGAAAAAATCTGGATTAGTTTGAGTTTTATGACCACATCTTTCAAGGATCTGAATTACTGCTTTTTCCGTCAATTGCTTAGGGCTATTTGGTCTGACCCATGATTTCACACAATCTTTAGCTATTTTCATGAAATCTTTTCTATCTGCGCCAACCGATTTTAAGGAAGGGATCTCTAGATCCTCGTTAATTTCATGCACCGTGTGTATAGCTGCTTCGGATGCTTCAGAATCTGTAAGTCTAGTGGTATCTACCCCCAGAGATTCAGCAATCTTAGATAGTTTATCGGGAACTGCAGATTTATAGAATTCCATTATGAAGGGAAGTGTCATAGCGCAAGAAAGTCCATGGGGAACATTATAAATCGGACCGAAGGTTTGCGCTATACTATGCCCATGGATAACACCAGGCTCGCTAAAAGATAAGCCTGCCATAGTTGCAGCGAATGACATGTTATATCGTGCTTCAAGATCCCTTCCGTTATAGTACGCTCTTCTGATATTATTTGAAATTAGTTTTATCGCCTCTAAACCTATTGCTTGAGTCAATGACGTAGAATTAAGTGAGATAATTCCTTCTATAGCGTGGCTTAGGGCATCTAAACCTGATCCAGCTGTCGCTTTAGGAGGCAGAGAGACCGTCAAACTAGGATCCACTATAGCAGCATCTGGAACGATATGAGGACTAGCGAAAAATCTTTTCATGTTTCCTACCGAAAAAACCGCAGATACGGTTATCTCACTTCCTGTTCCAGATGTTGTGGGGATGCATATGAGGGGAAGGCCTCTATACCTAATTAAGCCTCTACCTAAATAATTCTCTATATTGCCTGGATTCGCTACACTGAAAGAAGCTACTTTGGCCGTATCCATTGGGCTTCCACCTCCCAGACCTACAATAGCATCATAAGCATTCATTCGAGCTTTTTCAGCTATGTTTTTAGCGATTTCTATATGTGGATCTGGCTCAACCTTGTCGTAGATTTCAAAAATCAATCCCATGCTTTTCAGATTAGCAGTGATTTTATCCACTATCCCGCATTCCTAACTCCTTCATCAGTTACAATTAGAATTTTCTTCCCTTCTTCAAAATTGAGTTCGCTGCCCAACATGTTATTGGAGTCTAAGCCAACCATTATTTTTCTTGGGGAATTGAAATTCGCTATTCTTAGGCACTTAGGAAATAATAAATCAGACTTAATCATCAAACGCACTGAATTCTATGATAACAATTGCATTATTTAACAATTAACGCAGTTCTATACTTTATAATAAAGTTAAAATTAATTATAAAATATGCTGGGTTTAAAGATAAAAAGCGATTCGTTTACGAAAAAGTTCACTGGCTTTATAACAATTAATTGCATAATCTCAAAGGTTAGAAGACATCTGAAGACACTATCTGCCACTCGGCGAGGTTTGTAAGCTCGACCCCGCTCCTGTACAGCTTTTTACCCCTCTCCTCTAGTCCCAAGATGTTCTTCATTATCAATGTGTAGATGTGATCGGGCACGAAGCCTAGACGCTGTGCTGCCTCATTCATAGAGGAGCCCACAGTCTCTGTAAGATAAACTTCGTTGATGGGTCCGCTGGTCCTTAACACTTCTTTGATGAGAGCTGAGGCAACGTGGGTCTTGTGGAGGATCGGTGTATAGTCCTCGAGGATGAGTGTGTGCGAAGCGTTAACGCATTCGAGGCTCACCGCGGCGTATCCTTCCTCTTCGCCGTCTCGGAGGCTGTAGAAGCTACTCCGCCTAATAGGATGGCTATACCTCCATCGAAGGTACTCAAGTGTCCTTTGGTAGTGTAGCTTTGTTGAAGCAGCCCATGTATCATAGATGCGGTAGAGCACCTCGAGACTGCAGGGCTTAACCTCGACACTATCATCTCCAGCTACTCTAACCTTTGCCAACTTACTCGCCTTCGCACAGAGGGCATGGACATCGCCAGTGATGGTGGAACCCGCCTTTTGGGCGGCGCCCGCGGAACCCGCGAAGTTAAAACCCATCAACATCTCAGGGCCTTTCCCGGCAAGTTCACTAAACATGAAACGGAGCGTCTTCTGGAAAAGACCCATTCGCCTGTGCTTAGGCTCAACGAAGCCATCACAGCCTTGAATGATAGAGAAGCTCTCCTGTCTTATCCTGACTCGGAGGGGTAGGAAGCTGTTAAAGGCGACTGGGACGCCATCGTGCTCAACGACGACTATCGAGACGAAGCCGAGACTATAGGGAGTATTCACCATCTTCCATCTGAACCTAGCCTCATCATACTCCTCGTAGAGCGCCTCGTTCAACCCCCGAATGTATGTTTCGAGATCGCTATCCTGGAACCACCTTACCCTATATTGCCCAGACAACGAAGTATATCCCGCTGAAAGCTGGATAAAAACCCCTCATAAGAAAAGGTATTATAGAGCCCCTAAGGGGACTCTCCTCTGATTGGCATGAAACTTGGATCATTACCCAGGGTGAGGTTCGCTAACCTCCCTACACTCATAAAGGAAATGCCTAACCTCTCGAAGAAGCTTGGAGGTCCCCACATCTGGATTAAGAGGGATGACCTAACAGGAGTCGCCTTTGGTGGGAATAAGGCGAGAAAACTCGAGTACCTAATGGGCGACGCCATAGCGAAAAAAGCGGACATCATAGTTACAGGGGCGGGGTTCCACTCAAACTGGTGCACACAGACCGCAGCGGCTGCTCGGATGCTTGGACTTGACATTGTACTCGTTAAGAAAGGGCCCAGAGACAACTGGGAACCCACAGAGTGGGATGGTAACCACCTCCTACACGAGTTGATGGGAGCTGAGATCAAGGTTGTACGCCCCGAGAAGTTTAACAGTACTATCGAAGCCGAGATGGAGACCAAGAGGAAGGCGGGCAGAAACCCATACTTCATCCCTATTGGCGGTTCGGTCCCCCTGGGTGCAGCAGGCTACGTTAACGCCATGCTCGAAACATTCAACCAGTCATCGGAGCTCGGAGTCGACTTCGACTATCTCATCCACGGAACAGGCTCAGGTGGAACACAAGCAGGCCTCGTTATGGGTGCTAGGGCCTTAAACACAGGAACGAAAATTATAGGCGCTGCAGTGGACTGGACCTCAAAGGAGGAGCAGCAGGCAGATGTCAACAAGATAATACGAGACAGCCGCGACGTCCTTAACCTCGAAGTTGAGATACCCCTCTCAGATATCATTGTTTACAACGAGTATGTGGGTGGTGGATATGGCTTCATTAGCAAAGAAAAAGCAGAAGCCGTCAAGGTGCTCGCGGAAACAGAGGGCATCCTCATAGACCCCGTCTACACAGCGACAGCGATGGCATGCCTCATCGACCTTTGCAAGAAAAAGAAGTTCAAGAAAAGTGACAATGTACTCTTCCTACACACTGGCGGTGCAGTAGCCCTCTTCCCTTACAGAGAACCCCTCAAGGCATACTCTAAAGGAAAACAACTCCCATGGACGGTCCCAGACTGGAGCCCGCAGGCCACCTAAACCCTTTTTCACTAGCCATTTATCTATCAAACTAAAATGACCTGTCCTTCACTCAACCTTAATCTCCCCTACATTACAGCTGACCTCCCTGGCATTGGGGGCGTGATTAGGGCAAGACCCGAGTTTTTCACAGTTGTCGAGGTCCCAGCCTATGAGCCACTCGGCTACGGCGAACATATCTATGTTAACATAACCAAGCGAGAGAGGACGACGCGGGACACACAGATTGAAATCGCGAGTCTCCTTGGTCTACGCCGTGAGGACGTGGGCCACGCAGGTCTCAAGGACAAGCACGCAGTCTCCACCCAAACATTCAGCCTTCTCATGCCGGGGGATGACCCGAAGGAAGTAGCACAACTAATTGAGTCGCATCTAGGCGTCACAGTTAACTGGACGAGTAGGCACCCTAAGAAACTCAGATCAGGCCATCTTAAAGGTAACAAATTCGCGATCACAATCACAGATCTCGAATCACCTTCAGAAACCACACTAAAACGAGCATCCGAGATCCAGAGAATAATTTCCAAACTCGGAATACCTAACTACTTCGGAACTCAGAGGATCGGGAAAGATGGACAAAACGTCATCGACGGTTACGACCTAATAACCGGCAAGTATAGAGAGCGCAATAGGTGGTTCCGTCGCTTCCTTGTCTCCAGCTACCTTAGCTACCTTTGCAACTGCTACCTCACCAAGAGAATCGAGGAGAATAATTTCACAAAACTTCTCAGGGGCGACCTCGCCAAGAAGCATGACACGGGCGGAGTCTTTACAGTCGAAGATGTCGAGTCTGAACAACCCCGATTCGAAAGGGGAGAAATCAGTTTCACAGCCCCCATCTATGGCTACAAGATGAGGGGTGCGAAGTACGAGGCGAAGGAGTTCGAGAACGCCTTATTCTCAACCGCAGGAGTCACTATCGACCAACTAAGGATCATCGGAGCTGAAGGTACGAGGCGACTAGGTAGGCTCCTCCCGGACATCTCAATCTCACCCCACCAAGAAGGAATAACCCTGTCATTTACCCTGCCCGCTGGTGGGTATGCCACCGTTGTACTCCGTGAGTTCATGAAAAAGGATGGCATTGCAAAAGTCGAAGCCGAAGAGCCCGACCAGGAAGAGGAGCATTAAATCCTCCGGTCGCGCGCTGGTTCACTTTGAACTCGGTTACCTGGAAGAGGAAGTACAGGTATAACCTAGTGGACGTAGTGCCACCGAGAATGCTAAAGATCTAGGTTCTCAGCGAAACCGAGTGATTTGATTGATAGATTTATCTATCATCAATTATTACTAATCTATGAGGTTGTTGAATATGGGTATGCATACCGCTAAGAAAAAACCATTGACCAAGAAGGAGAGAGAAGAGAGAAGAAAAAAGAAAAAAGAGAAAGAATTGGCGAAGTGAACTATCCAACTCTAAAGGATTAACGATCAGAGTTGCGAGGGATTAACTGAAGATCCTCATTCTTGTCGCGTTTAATCAAGCCGAAAATGTACTTGCTTACTGATTCCACTTTCAATGTCTTAACCTGGTACGAGCCTAATCCCAAAGCGCGCACGAAGCCGAAGAGCCCAGCTAGGAAGAGGAGTATTAAGTACTCCGGTTTTTCAAATTACGCTTTCCACCACTTGAATTCTAAATACTCGACACCGTCGCTGGAGGGGATTGCAGCTATGAAGGTCTTTCTCACTGTGGAGGCGAGGCGACCCGCCTTCACAATCTCAGCTGCGGACATTGGATCCTCCCGCGACATCACCTGGACAATGTAAGGCGCGTGGTCTATCCCAGGGCCATGCTCATAAACTGCAAAATCACAACCATACTTTATACCAGGTGTGACAACAAAACCCCGCTCCCTGAGGTCCTCGTATACATGATATTTTGAATCAAATTTGTCAAGCTTCTCTACGGCGGCTTTTCTTAGCGCCGCTGTGGTCATTTTTTGGCCATTCGCTCTCACTCGAATTAGCTTCTTCTTCTGGAGGTATACCCCCTCCACAAGGTCGAGGATAAGGGGCTCTTCGAAGTCCTCCTTAGGTTTCGGGTTCCCGAGGGGTTTACCGAAGAACTCTGTGTTGAAGAGGCGTCTGCTATCCTCTATGGACCAGACAACTAGACGACCATCGGCGAGGAACTCAACCTCAACCGGTGCGTCCACCAACTTGTCCACCTAGAGCGCTAGGATACGCACCAGATCGGATGCCTCGTGTACTTTATCGCCGAGACGCTCGAGTTCACGCGCTACGTCGCGTAGAATTAGTATGTAGGCTATGTCCCTTTTACTCGTGACGATGTCTAGGTCGACCTCAATATTGAGTTGGTCGAGTTTCTTCTCTATCTCATCTATTTCCTTAGCGTAACTCGTCGCCTTCTCACTGTTGAATCCAAGGCTTGTTATACTATCTCTAAGCTTTACAAGGGCGTCGAAGCCGAGGTCTGCCATATTTCCTATTCCCTCGGCTTGGCTCTTGCTTAGCTTCCACTCGCGGGCATTGATCTCGACAAGCCTCATAATTATAACCTCGATTGAGTCTATCATCCCCGAGAAGCTACTTGAGAGGCGGAGGAAGTCGTCTCGACTCACTAGAATGCCACCAATTTCACTCAACTCCTTAATCGTTGAAGTCTTAACCTGGTTAGAATCGTCGATAACCTTATGGATATCTACCAGAGGGTCTCCGCTCCCAATCGGGTTCCCCTTAGTGAGATGATCGAAGAGGATGAGGGATTTCCTGTATGCTTCGACGACAAGGCGAGCGTTATCTTGACAAAGCATCAACAGGTTACGAAGAGTCCTGTCTTCACTCTCGATAGGGAATACCAATTAGGTGCACCCTGAAGCCTTCATGAAGTTAATTGTTATTGTTGTAAAAAAGGGTGATGCTTGATAGTTTAGAAAAATCTCTACAGTAATTACTCTACGTTTTTTTCTATCTGAAAAAGAGAGAATAAGAGATATCTATGGGTCTATTTCTTTTTCTTGTCTTTGTCACTGAGCCACCACTCAAGGTAGTCGTCGTGGCGTTTACGCGTCTTCTCGTCGTCGGTCATCTCATGCTCGTACTTCTTATCCATAGCGTCGTTAAGCTGAGCCTCGTTCAGGGTATTACCGCAGCTCTGGCAGCTATAGTGCTTGAGTTTCCGATCCCAGTTTAGCCGTCCACCACAATCCGGGCAGTAAGGTGACATTTTCCAGTCCCTCTCATTTCATAGCGCCCACGCTGGACGCATTTCGGTGCAGTATTTAGTGGGCTACATCTTAAACCCTTCTCAACCCAATTGGAGGTTTAATAGGAGGGGAATGGTTGAGACTCATCAAATGAGGGTCAGGATCAGGTTCCTTGGGTCCCTTAGACCTGCTAATGCGACGGGAGAGATCGAAAGAGAACTCCCGGTTAACTCGAAGATGATCGACTTAATTAATAGCATCTCGAATGATTACCCAGAAGTTGCGGTTACACTCAGGAATCCCGCGAAGAACCTCATCATGCTAGATGGGATAGAGGTTGGAAACATAGATGGCTTAGAAACGAGTATTAGTAATGGCTCTGAGGTCGTGTTGGTCCCGGTTACTCACGGAGGCTGACACTATTGTATGCGCGAAAATGCACCAAATGCCATAAAATACCATCCATCTACCACCGCCCCTACAGCGGGGAGAGGCTATGCCCCAACTGTTTCAAAGCGAGCCTCAAGGAGAGGGTGCAAGGTGCGATAAATAGGTACGGTATGCTCGACCACTGGAGCCGCATAGCCGTAGGCGTCAGTGGTGGAAAAGATAGTATCACCCTCCTTCACTTACTAAAGGAACTAGAGGAGGACACACACGGCTCCGAGCTGATCGCGGTTACCGTCGACGAGGGAATAAGAGGCTACAGAGACGAGGCGTTAGGAATAGTAGAGCGTGCCTGTAGAGCTATTGGAGTCGAGTGGCGCCTAATCAGTTTCTACGACCTATTTGGTTACACAATGGACGATATCGCATCTTGGGAAAGGTCTCTCGGGGCCTGTAGCTTCTGCGGGGTCTTTAGGAGGCGCGCACTCAACGAGGCTGCGAAGGAGGTCGACGCTGACAGGCTCGCCATAGGACATACCCTCGATGATATGGCTCAATCCGCCCTGCTCAACCTCCTACGCGGGGATCTAGGAAAGATGGCAAGCCTCAACCCCGGCGGTTTCACTAACCCCAAATTTGTCAGACGTATCAAGCCCCTATGTGAGGTACCTGAGAGGGAGACCACACTTTATGCCTACCTCCAAGGCTTTGAACTACAGGGCACGGTTTGCCCATACGCGGGAGAAGCGATGAGGGAAGACGCACGCAAATTTCTAGGAGAGATGGAGACTAGACGCCCCGGCACCCTATTCACTACCTATAATACCTCCCTCAAACTCATCCCCGAGGCGGTAACAGTGGAGACTATGAAAATATGCAAAAAATGTGGAGAACCCTCAGTTGGAGCCATATGTCGAGTCTGCCAACTACTCGATGACAAGAAAAAAGGGTAGGCTAACAATCCGAGCTAAAAACTTTCATTATCTATTTTAACGCAAGTTCACACAGGCACACTACCTCGTCGTAGCCTCTAAAAACCCATCTCGACACACATACACCAAACAGGTGAACACAATGACAAACATCCTGATCAAGAACGGTTTCCTAGCTACAATGGATAAAGAGAAACACGTTTACACAAAGGGCGAGGTCCTCATAGAGGACGACTACATAGCCGAAGTCGGTAAAAAGGTAAAGGCACCTAGGAGCCCTGAGTACATCCTAGATGCCTCGAACAAGGTTGTCATGCCAGGATTTGTCAATGCTCACACTCACCTCCAACAATACTTTAGAGGCGTATACGAACTCATGGGAGACTTCTTCGAAACTAACCTCCCTCTAGAGGGCTACCGCCGCGAGGAGCAGATGGAGACCTTAGGAGCTGCAAGCTGTGCTGAACTCATCTATGGCGGATGCACCACCAGTATGCTCGTTTACACCTACCCTGACGGCTGGGCACGCGCAGTCAATGAAGCAGGCAACCGCTGCATCATCGCCGGAGACATAGAACATGTCGACCTCGAGAAGCTTCGAAATGGTGTATTCGAATATCTCCCTGATAAACGTGATAAGGCCATTAAGCGTGCCACCGACCTCTACACAGATTGGCACGGAAAAGCAGATGGCAGGATAACGACGATCATGTGCCCTAAGGCCCCAGACATGGCTGAACCAGAGGTCTACCACAAGTGTAAGGACTTCGCCGATAAGCATCACCTCCGCATGACAACGCATCTCAGCCAGAGTATGCGCGAGTACAGACAGGTCATGAAACTATATGGCAAGACCCCACCTCAGCATCTATACGACCTTGGCGTCATGGACGAGAACCTCAGTGGTGCCCACCTAACTTACGCAACTGAGAAAGACATGCAGATAATCCAGAAGACAGGTATGGCAATCCTTCACTGCCATGCTGTCGAGAATCCTCTAAACAACTGGATCGACCGAGGCATCCCAGTTGGCTTCGGCACAGACGACTACTTCCACAACATGAACGATCTACTCCGAGAGATACGTCAAGGTCAAATGACCCGCGCCAGACTCATCGGAGGCGCAGAGGGTATGATCAACGACAACCGAAGAACCGCTCGCCCGACCTTCTACGAGCTTCTGGAACGTGCCACGCGTGGCGGAGCTGAGTCTCTCGGCATCGATAAACAGGTTGGCAGCCTAGAGCTGGATAAGAAGGCTGACATAATTACCGTTAACATGCTCACGCCCTACCTCACACCGACTCGCGAACCACTTACAAGCGTCTTCCTTTATGCGAACCCAAGCGACATAGACAACGTTGTCTGCAATGGCAAATGGCTGAAGAGAGATGGCGTGATGCAGACAATTGAGATGAAAAAGGCTCTATTAACTGCTCAAAAAACCTGTGACCTAATTATAGACAAGTTCTTCGAGGAGCATCCCGACCAGAAGAAGATCTGGCAGAACAGGCGCCCATACTAAGGCGTATCTCAACCAGAAAACGAATCATCTATAGCTCTGCCTTCTTAGGCTCCTTCACTATTAAAAACGTCATGACAAGAGCGAGAGAGAGGGAGAAAACCTGAATAAACCATGGGAATTGCGGGTTATATTGATAGATATAGCCTCCCACGAGGTTTCCGATGGTCATTGGGATGAAGAGGAGGAAACCGCTGGCGTAACCACCACCAGAAACGCCGAAACTTACACCTTGTCCTACACCTGCCATGATCCTGCCGCGGAGTGTACGCGGAATAGAATCCGCCAGGAACACCGACGAGGATATCCAAAGGAACGAACTGCTCACCATCATAAGGACCCAGACCAGCATAGCCTGCCAGAATGCTACGACGAATGGGAAAACGGCCATTCCAGGTACTGCAAGGACGAAGGAGATCATCATACACCTCCTAGTACCGATCTCATCAACGAGACCACCCACAATTAGACTAGTAATGGTGTTAGCTGTCCCTCCTATCAGTAAGATGAGACCCCAACCGTAAGCATCTATGCCAATAATCTGTTGAGCATAAACAATCCAGAAAGGGGTAACGAGGCTCCCGACGAAGGAGAGAAGTATAGCTACTATCGCGTAGCCCCTCATGTTCGAAAAAACCCAGCGCAGAGACGTGAAGACGTTTCTATAACCCTCGAGAAGTATCTTCGTGGGGTTTCTACCGATCCCCTCCTTATTCGTAACAGTCTCTTTCAGATATCTCATCCTGATGAAAGCTACTACAGCGCCAATACCGAATGCCATCGTGTACCCAACACGCATAGCTGGTTGTAGCGTAATCAGGGCAATGAGATAGCCTCCTATATAAGGCGTAATTATCCTTACCGCGTTGGGAATAGCTACTGTCACAGAGTAGATCCTACCGCGAGCGCCAACGGGTATCGAATCAGCCATAATCGCGTTCAACGCGGGCATATAAAAAAGGACGATCTGCTGATAGGCATACGCGAAGGCTAACATCTCCCAACTATTCGAAAATGCGAAGATGACAAAACTCGACGTATAAAGGAGGGTTGCTATCCCAACAAGTCGCGCCCTACCTGCCTTGTCAGCAATATATCCCCCTATTGGGTAGAGGATTGCGGCGGCAAAGGTACCAATGGCATTCACCCAGCCGACGGTAGCTGCGTTACCGCCGAGTGCAATTATATATAGAGAAAGATAGGGAAAACAAAGAGAATCGGACATGCTCCAGAGTACGCGACTCACGGTTAGAACCAGAACGTTTCCCTTCATCATCGACCTTAGAGTGGGTTGCTCGGTCACCGTAGCAGCTCCTTAAATTGAGAAGAAACTTTGAACTTGCGATTTAAAGGTTCTCACGAAATAAATACTAATGCATGTAGGTAAAATAATATGTTTACTCTACAGATAGAATAAGAATTTAGTGATTTTGGTAGACTATGTGACCATCCACAATCGTTGTCAGTACCTTCACGTCCTTGATCTCGTCGACCGGTATCGTAAAAACGTCTCTGTCAAGCACGATCATATCTGCAAGTTTTCCAGACTCTATGCTCCCCTTAATATTCTCCTCCTTTGCTAGATAGGCTCCGTTCAACGTATAGACTCTTATCGCGTCCATGACGCTGATGGCTTCCTCTGGTCCAACGACCTGCCCGGTGCTCGTCTTCCTCGTCACAGCCGCGTAGATCTGGTAGAAGGGACCGTAGAAGGTCACTGGGCAGTCACTGTTGCCACCCGCGACTATTCCCATCTCCCGCATCGTCTTGTGGGGGTGTAGCCAGCGACTCCGTTTCGAACCGAAGTTTTCTGCGTACTGGTCACCTAGGCCATACATGTAGCCGATGCTACTTGACGGGACGACCCCCAACTTCTTTATTCTCTTCAGTTGCTTCGGTGTGCAGCAACTATTGTGCTCTAGTCTATGACGGATATCAGTGACTGGCTTAGCCTTCTGCGCCTTCTCAATACAGTCTAAGGCGATGTCGATACCCTTGTCCCCTATGCTGTGAATGCTGACCCTGAGCCCCGCGTTGTGAGCGTCCGCAACTATCCGCTCCATGTCCTCTGGACTCGTCGTCATCAGGCCAAGCCCCCCTGGCCCGCGGTGCTGAGGAGTATAGACACCAGCGGTACCACCTGCCCCCGATCCATCTCCCATGATCTTTAAAGACATGACACGTAGCCACTCATCACCAAAGCCACTCTCGATCCCTAGCGACTTCAAGGAGTACAGCATGTCCTCACTTCCGGCACGCCAGGGCCTTAGGCTAATCATTAGGCTTACTCGTACTTTCCTCACTCCCTCAGCGAGTAGCTCATGATACCCCCTTATACCCAACATCTGACCACTGGCGTCGTGAGTCGACGTAATACCCCACTCGGAGAACTGATCCCAAAGTTGCCTAAGCCCCACCTTCACCTGCTCCACTGTGTACTCTGGTATCTTGTCAGAAACGAGCTTGGACGCAGTTTCATATAGGAGGCCGCTAGCTTCACCATTCTTATCCCGATCAATCTGGCCACCAGATGGATCGGGTGTTTTCCTTATGATATTGGCTATTTCGAGGGCCTTCGAGTTAACTACAGCTTGGTGACCAGTATCAGAGACTATGTACACTGGATTATCTGGGGCAGCTTTATCAAGCTCTCGTCGGGTTATCTGCCGTTTCTCGGCCAGCTTTGAATCATTGTATCCGTTCGCTCGAACCCACTTACCCGGTCCAATCTCTTTCGCCTTCTTCGATACTGCAGTCTGTAGATCCTTTATCCGCTTGATCCCGGAACTCCTACAATTAATCTCGAGGAAATTCATAGCCGCATTATGAGGGTGGGTGTGTGAGTCTATGATCCCTGGTAGGACGGTCTTCCCCTTCAGGTCAATGATCTTTGCACCCTTGCGAGCCAATTTCTTAACTGATGCGTTTGAACCTGTTGCTATGATCCTGTTACCCTTCACAGCGACCGCTTTGACGATAGAGTCATCCGAGTCAATCGTAAATATTTTCCCGTTGATGAGTAGCAGATCCGCTCCGAAGACATTCGCCATATCCATCCCAGCCACTGCAGCTAGATGTGGTCTATAGGATAAACCATTCGCGTAAATCAAGAAGATTCTATAACTAGTATTGTTAAACTTAAAATGATAGCTATGGTGAAGGACCCTATCTGTGGGATGATGGTTGACGAGAAGACGGCTAAGTGGATGAGCGATTACAATGGGAAGAAGTATTACTTCTGCAACGAAGGGTGTAAGCTCACCTTCGACAAGAATCCCAAGCGCTTCGCCAAGTAGATAAACAACCATTTACCAAACTCGCACAACATAAAGCAAAACGAGTCTGTTGAATACGTAGATGAGTTGTTAAATGAGTTTCAATGACTAGGGAACTGTCACGCTCTTGGCAAGGTTCCTTGGCTTGTCGGGGTCGAGGCCTTTTAGCACTGCAATCTCGTAGGCTAATAGCTGCATTGGTACGATATATGGAATCGGTGATAGGAGCTCGGGTATGTTCTTCGGCATCTCTATGAATTCATCTGAGAGACTCTTAATGTCTGTATCCCCCTTTTCACAAATTGAGATGATCTTCGCGCCTCTCGCCTTCATCTCCATGATACTGCCGATGATCTCGGCATGTGTCTCACCCCTCGGGCAGATGAATACGCAGGCTGTGTCCTTCTCAACGATGCTGATGGGACCGTGTTTACTTTCTCCTGCGGGGTATGCGAGGGAGGGAATGTATGTAATCTCTAGGAGCTTTAGCCTCCCTTCCATCGCCGTCGCAGAGCTGATTCCCCGACCTAGGAATAGGAAGAGCCTCGAATTCTTCTCTCTAGTAGCGATATCTTTTACCTTGTCGTAGGTCTCCTGAAGAACGCTTTCGACAATGTCTGGTACTTTGTTGAGACTCTCTTTATACTCATCGAGTTCATCTTGAGAGAGTTTGCCCCGAAGTTTCGCCAAGCGCATGGCGAGCTGTGCTAATACAAGTACCTGGCTAGTAAAGGTCTTTGTCGCTGCGACCCCGATTTCTGGACCCGACTGCTGTATTATATATGCTCGGGACACCCTCGTTAACGTTGAGCCAACTGTGTTAGTTAGCCCTAGCACCGTGGCGGCCCTCATCCTAGCGTGGTCTACGGCTTTTAATGTGTCATACGTCTCCCCTGACTGGCTTACAGCTAGGATTATGGAGTCTATGCCAACTGTCGACCCATATCTCTCTGTAAACTCGGAGGAGACTATAGGAATGGTCGTGAGGCGGGCTATTTTTGAGAAGATATACGAACCAGCGATACAAGAGTGCTGTGATGTACCCGCGCTGACTAAGAAGACCTCCTTCCCTCTGTCGAGGAACATTGTTAGAAGATCGACATATTTCTCCTGAAGTCTGAGCCCCGTCCTTAGGCTTGTGGGTTGTTCGAATATCTCTTTGAGCATATAATTTGGGTAATCCTGTTTCTCAGCCATCTCGAGGACCCACGTTATCTCCTCTGGGGTTCGTTCGACTGGTGACCCATCTGCGACCTATATTATTTTATACCCATTGACGTCGATTGTAGCTAGTTCACCATTTCTGAGGTAGATTACTTTGTTTGTGTAAGGACGGATCGCTGGAGCGTCGGAGGCGCAGTAAGTGCCATTCTCTGAGACACCTAGTACTAAGGGGCTTTCCTGCCTTGCGCAGACAATTTTATCCGGCTCAAGGCTCGAAAGAACGACAACGGCGTAAGAGCCCTTTAGCCGCCTCAAAGCCTTGAGTGTTGCCTCGGTGAGGCCGATGTCGCTCTTCATCTCCTCATCGATTAGGTTTGGAATCACTTCGGTATCGGTCTTCGATATGAAGTTGTGGCCCTTATCGATGAGTTCTTGTTTCAATTCCATGAAGTTCTCAATAACGCCGTTGTGTATGACGGCGATCTTGCCTTTTGAATC
>JBGPRA010000027.1:0-17023 GCA_041489375.1 Bathyarchaeia archaeon
ATCTGCCCTTACCAAGGCAAAGCCAGGGAGGACGAAGATAAGCAAGATCAAAAGCAACAGAATGGCTATCATAGTAACAAATCCCAGTGAAGTTCCAATTAGACCATCAAACAGAGCCATTTTCATCCCCTCCTACTTTCAAGTATGATTAACGTTCCCGCGGTAAAAGAACATCCATCATAGATTCTATAGAATCAATATATTTAGATGGGTTCAGCTTAAATTCTCGATTCCCTGTTCCATGAGAGGTACTTGAAGCGCCTTGGTCTGATTGTGAACCCTATTGCTGGGATGGGTGGCCGAGTTGGCCTCAAGGGGAGTGACGGTTCTGAGACGCTTAAGAGGGCAAAGAAGCTAGGCGCCACAGAGACATCCCCCGCTAGGGCTTCAGAGGCGCTTAAACATATTGTTTCCATTAAAGATCAGATAGAGTTGTTCACCTATCCCAGGGAGATGGGTGAGGACGAGGCACGGTCAGCTGGGTTAGAGCCAAAGGTGATCGGCGCGATCAATGTGAACGAGACGACCTCCGCTGACACTCGGGCGGCGGCAACGGAGATGGCGAATCTCGGCGTAGACCTTCTCCTCTTCGCAGGTGGCGACGGCACCGCCCGTGACATCTGCGAAGCAATCGATAGTAAAGTTACCACTCTAGGCATCCCATCTGGCGTTAAAATACACTCCGCGGTTTATGCTGTCTCCCCGGCAGCGGCAGGGACACTCGCAAACAAGTATCTCAGAGGTGAAGTTACCTCAGTCCAACAGTCCGAGGTCATGGACATTGACGAAGAAGCGTTCCGCGAAAACAGGCTCAGCGCCCAACTCTATGGATACTTGCGCGTCCCCGTGGAGGAAGCCTATATGCAGGGGTCGAAGGAGGCGAGCCTCGTTCAAGAGGATGAGAATCTTAAGGCAATAGCCGAGGACCTCGCAGAAGCGATGGACCAAGAAACCCTCTACATCCTCGGTCCTGGATCAACTATATGCGGGGTAGCCGAACACCTCGGTCTCGACAAGACGCTCCTCGGTGTCGACGTCGTCAAGGCGAAGAAGATCATTGCAGCAGACGTAAACGAGAAACAGCTACTTAAGCTGATTAATGGCAAAAAGGCGAAAATTATTGTCACCATAATCGGCGGGCAAGGCTTCGTCTTCGGACGCGGGAATCAACAGATAAGTCCCCAGGTAATCCACGCCATAGGAAAGGAGAATATCATCATAGCCGCGACACCCGCTAAACTAGCCACCCTACATGGTAGACCTATCCTTGTAGACACTGGCAACACTAAGCTGGATGAGGAACTATCCGGATATATTCGCGTCGTCACAGATTATGGCCGTCGTGTAGTTTACAGAATAAAAGCTGGGTGATTCCAGCTGAGGTAATCGGTAGAAGGATGTTAGGTAAAACCCTGATCATGAAAAGAAATTAATAAAAATGCCCGTAAATTTTTACTTTGGGCTATAGGGGCCAAGGAACTCTTCTTGCAGGATGTTTCCACCATCGATAACGATCTCTGAGCCCGTCAGGTAGCTCGACTCATCACTGGCGAGGAAGAGGACGAGATTTCCCACGTCCTCTGGGCTCCCCTGGCGGCACATTGGTATCTTTCGGCCAAACTCCCTCATCGCCGCCTCTCCATCCTCCCCCTCCTTAATCCCCCTTATTCCAAAAGCACTCGGGCTGTAAACATACCCTGGCAGGATGCAGTTTACATTGATCATGTATTGCGCTGTCTCAAGGGCTAGAGCTTTGGTGAACCCTATCACCGCAGCCTTTGAGGAACCATACGCAGTCTGTCCACCAGCGGGCGTCCCCACCATTGGGCCCGTTACACTGCTCATGTTCACTATCTTCCCGTACTTTCTCTCCATCATCCCTGGGAGAACCGCTTTCGCGCATCGGAACATCCCGAAGACGTTGATCTCGAAGAGTCGGTGGAGGAACTCCTCATCCATCTCGACGAGCTTACGCCTCGGGTAAATGCCAGCGTTGTTGACGAGTATATCGATGCGCCCATGATCCTTCACGATCTTATAGAATGTCTCTTCTACGTCGCTAGCCTTGGTAACGTCCATTCGATAAGCGCGAGCTTTCCCATAGTCCTTACAAATACCCTCCGCAGTAAGTTCAACGCTGTCTTTTATGTCAGTGAGGCAGACGGTGGCGCCGTGGGAGGCTAAGACCCTTGAGATGCCTGCCCCAATCCCCTGGGCAGCGCCTGTTACAACTGCGACCTTATTTTCGAGTCGCTTCACTTCATCTTCCTCCTATAGGCTCTCCAACTCATCGCCCACCTATCAGGGTCGTCGAAAGGCACCGTGTTCGCTATGTGTATTGACGAGTTGTGGGGTGACTTCTTAAGTATCTCTGGATTTTCGTATGCCTCCTCGCAGACCCGCTTGAGCACAGCAACCCAATAGTCGATGTCGGCTTTACTGTAGGTCTCGCATGGCTCGGGGGTGAAAGGCTCCGGAACGATCCAGGGGTGGTGGCTGGTGAAGTAGCTCTGTATACCATAGTCGATGACACGGCGATTTACTTCATTTATCCCACAGCCTGTGTCCTTTTTCAGCTTCTCCAGGCTCCAGCGGACCTGATCGAGGCGCTTCCCACCGTACGGCTTCGTTACACCTGGGACCGATTTCATCTTCTCGCTTAGGTACTGGTTGTTAATCATACTCACCTCTGCAGCTTCCCTAAGACCATCCGCACCCAAGGCGGCTGCCCAGGCGTATGCGCGTACAACCACCTGAAGATTCCCTAGGAAGTCACGAACACGCCCTATACTTTTTGGTCTGTCGTAGTCAAGGTGATACCTTTCACCCGTCTTAACTATGACGGGAATAGGGAGAAGTTCCTCAAGCTCCTTGGTGACGCCTACAGCTCCAGAGCCGGGACCAGATGAACCATGGGGGCTGCTGAAAGTCTTGTGGAGGTTGAAGAAGCTCATGTCAAAGCCTGCGTCCCTGGCCCTCGTGACACCCATAACGGAGTTCAGGTTTGCCTGGTCATAGCCGCAGAGACCCCCTACCTCGTGCACTATTTTCGTCCACTCGTCAATGTGTCCATTGAAGATGCCCGTGTCCTCGGGATTAGTTACGAATATACCCGCGGTACGCTTGGAAACTGCCGCCTTCAGTGCTTCGACGCTGGGATAGCCCGTCTCTTCATCGGGATATAGTGTTATGACCTTGAACCCAGCCGTCGCTGGGCAGGCCGCGTCGCAGGGGTGACTGAAGATAGTGGTGATGATCTCGTCACGCTGCTCAAGTTCACCGTTTAACTGATGATACTTACGCATCATCACTGCGTTGTTGAATGCCCCGGCCGATCCGCCAGGAGGCTGGAATGTGAATGCGTCCATGCCGCTGATCTCGCTCAGGTAGACGTTGGCGAAGCGCCATGCAACTTCGAGGAGTCCTTGGATGGTCTCCTCGGGCTGGTCAGGGTGGATGCCAGCGATCATGGCGGCTAGCTCCTCATTGACCTTGGGGCTGTACTTCATCGTGCATGTGCCAACGCCAAGGTCGATGCCCACCTCCATGCCTAGGGTCATCTGACTGAGGCGAAGCCAGTGACGGAGGACTTGAGGCTGGCTTAGCTCTGGGAGATCCGGCTTCTCCCTCCGCCTCATCTTCTTTGGAACAAGCACCTCAGGCTTGCCCACCGCCTTCTTTATCTCCTCCTCAACAACGGGAAGAATGACCCCGCGCTCCCCGCCTCGGCCAAGTTCGTGTATGAGACACTCGCTCCAGACAGGTGCATGGTAAGACCGGACTCTCGGCTGGGTCATCTTAGTATCGCCTCCAGTTCAGCGGCGAACCTATCTATATCCGCCTTTGAGTGGACCTCAGTTATACAGGTGAGAGCGGACTGACCGAGCTCGGGGAACTCCCGTGAAATGTCCTTACCCCCGAATATGCCCCTCTTAAGTAGCGCTTTGTTGACATACCTGACCTTCTTCCCTGTGGTATCGATGTTGAGGGGAAACTCCTTGAAGAAGCCAGGGAACTTTGCCTCTACTCCCTTAATCTCAGCGAGTTTCTCAGCGGCGTAATGGCTCTTCTGTAGTATGGCTTCTCCGACCTCTTTCATCCCCTCGGGGCCTAGGAGGCTCATATATACGGCGGCTATGATGCCGTGGAGGGCGGTTGTGGTGCCGACCCAGTCCTTAGCCTTCTCACGCGCCATGTAGCTGGTACGTTCGTATTTCGCCTGTCCGAAAGCATACTCTCCCTCCTTTATTGTGTTGGTTATGCTGATGAGACGGAGAGGGTACTCAGCGACGTAACGCTCTTCGTCGCGGCTAGCTATGAAACCGGCGAGGCCACCGCCCGCTGTCATGTGGACTCCGAGGGGCTGGACCTCCCCGCAGACGATATCCGCGCCGTATTCGCTTGGAGGAGCAAGGATGCCGAGGCTGATTGGGTCGACGCCGACTACGACCTCGGCCCCGGCCTTGTGGGCTAAATTGGCTATCTCTTCGCCTTGGTCCTCTATGGCGCCGAGGTAGCCGGGGTTCTCGAAGTAGACGCAGGCGGACTTTCCAGTGATCCTCTTTCTGAGGTCCTTTAGGTCAAGGGTGCCGGTTTCTTGGTTGTAGGCGACCTTTTTGATCTTGAGAGCGCCAGGCATCTCGGTGGGATTGCAGAAGTTGGTCACGACACTCAGTCGGGCGGGGCTTATGTGAGCGGGGACGAGTATCTCGTTTCTTCTGGTGAGGCGCGAGGCCATTCTTACAGCGTTCCCCGCGGCGCTCCCCCAGTCATAAGTGGGGGTGCCGCTAACCTCCATGCCAACGAGCTCGCAGATTAGGCTCTGGAACTCCCAGTTCGCCTGGAAACGTCCCAAGTCGCTGTAGTAACCACCTGCGTAGGCAGTTAGGAACTCGCTTCTGTGCGCTATTTCGTCGCAGACCTGTGGAACGAAGTGATTCCAGCATCCGCCGCCGAGGAAGCTGAGGGTGTCGTCACAGGTACTGTTCTTGTTTAAAATCTCTGTAACGTGTTTCCTGAGATCATGTTCAGCGGGGAGGGGCTCCGGTAGGTTCATCCTCCTCTTGAGAAGGAGATGGTCCGGGATCATATCCGCGTAGAGTGCCTCGGCGTTGGCTGCACCGATGACTCTGAGCATCTCCGCCTTGACCTCTGGGACGGAATTGGGAATGTAAGGATGAGGCTTCTTTTCCAAGTTCGATCTGCTTTCTAAAGTACCTCTATTGGCTATATCTATGACGGCCCCGAAGAGGATCAGGACACACTGGTGCAGCGAATTAGATTAGCTACTTACTCAGACTCTCAACGGCCTCTGTGAGCCGTGCCGAGGCGCAGAGGAACTCAATATTCTGTGAATCCTCGTAGACGCGTTCCTTTTTCTCTGTCGACGCCTTTGGAGCATCCTCAGGTATCCTATAAACGCGATAAACATCGCTCATACACATGACAGATCGCATTTAGTCGCCTCAACCTCTGGCTATAAGGAGATTAAGGAGTTGTAAACAGTATCAGTAATTCATGTCAGGTTACGTCTAAATAGGAGGAGTCGATTTCATGCCCCTATGGACTTCGGATTATACATAAGACCCGCGGGTACATACACGGAAATGCTCGAGCTAGCAAGGTACGCCGAAGAACTCGGCTTATTTGGCGTCTTCCTAAACGACCACTTCGAGGGATTAGATGGTGATAGAAAGGAGCCCTATCTTGAGGCCTGGACCGCTATGACTGGGATAGGCACCATTACGAAGAAGATCAGGGTTGGACATATAACGCTCTTCAACAGCATGCGTAACCCAGCCTTGCTGGCGAAGATGATAACCACTCTCGACGTTATCACAGGGGGGCGCTACGAGACAATCATCGGCGCAGGGTGGAACGAGCCAGAATACCTCGGTTACGACCTAATGGGGAATGGGGTAGGAATGCCGGAAGCTAGCGAACGCGTCACAAGGCTCAAGGAGGCGGTCCAGATCCTCCGTGGCATGTTCGATAACGAGGTTTTCAACTTTGAGGGTAGGTATTGGAAGCTCAAAGACGCTGTTAACGTTCCCCAAACTGTGCAGCGGCCGATGAGGTTGAGTATAGGGGCGAGGCAACGAAGAATGATCAGCATCGCTGCGAAGTACGCTGACGGGATGAACGGCAGTGGCAATATGAACGCGATAAAGGGCTACATAAAGATCCTCGAGCCAGAGCTGGTGAAGAACGCGCGCAGGATGAGGAACTTCTACCTACATGGATTCACTACAATTACCCCGACAAAGACCAAGGCGGAGACTGATGAGCTTCTGAAGAAAATTGCGAAGGATAAACCTGTATCAGAGGTCTCTAGTGATGTTTTTGTTGGAACTCCTGAAGTGCTCGTCGAAAAACTACGCGCTTGCCGGGACCTAGGGCTAAAAATGATGATTGTCATCCCGAGGAGTAGTAAAGTACAGGAGATCAAGGGCATCTGCGAGGTCCTCCGTGACGAGGTTTTTCGTCAGCTCTAAACCCGAGGCTTCTTTTACGACGGGCACATAATCGAACCCAAGTATTTCGAAGACACGAACCTCAAAAAACTCCTGGAGACAAAGGTTTAGCAATCAAGTGTATCACAAGAGCCTCCACAAACCTTTTTATTCGATATGCGTTTTGGATAGCTTACATCCCTTTAGGGAGGATGGAACATGGGGTATTGCTTTGTCGAACCCCCAAGTACGGGGGATAGCTGAATGGGGAATCGTATTCTTAGTCAATAGATTCCCGTCCGACACCACTAGTTCTGGATCACCGATCCAAGGGAATAATCGAGGAGGCTTTCACGTATGCCTGAGATGACTGGAGCTGAAGCCTATATCAAAGCGCTTGAGAAAGAGGACGTCAAGTATATCTTTGGGATAACCGGTGCTGCGATTATACCGATCTGCGATGAGTTGCTGAAGTCGAAGATCCGCTACGTTGGGGGGGTTCATGAGCAGGGTTCCACCCACATGGCGGATGGGTATGCCCGTGTTTCAGGGAGGCCCGGTGTTGTGCAGGTCACGAGCGGCCCGGGGGCAACGAACATAGTTACAGGCCTTGCCACAGCGCAACTTGACTCATCCCCGGTTGTTGCTTTAACCGGACAAGTCCCACTAAGCATGGTAGGCACAGACGCCTTCCAGGAGGTCGACATCATTGGCATCACAGCCTCCGTTACGAAGCATAATATACAGGTTATGGAGTCAGGAGAAATCCCTCACGCCATAAAGTCGGCCTTCTACATCTCATCAACTGGGAGGAAGGGAGCAGTCTTAGTGGACATCCCCAAGGATACCCAGACAAATAGGGCTGATATGGTATTCCCGGATAAAATCGAGTTCCGTGGCTACCACCCAAGCGCTGAACCGAATCCTCAAGAGATCTACTGGGCCGCTACGCTTCTCACGAAAGCGCGTAAGCCTGTTATCATAGCCGGAGGCGGAGCCATAGCCTCTGGAGCCACGACGGAGCTACTCGAACTAGCGGAGATGCTGCAGGCCCCAGTCGCCCACAGCCTCATGGGAAAGGGTGTAATACCAAGCAACCACCCGCTTAGCCTCGGCCTCTGTGGAATGCATGGACGAGTTGAGGCAAACTACATAGTCCCCGAAGCCGACGTCCTCCTAGTCGTGGGTGCCCGATTCAGCGACCGTACTACTGGCTCCCTCAGTGGCTTCGCACCCAACGCCCGGATTATCCACATCGATGTTGATAGGAGCGAGATAGACAAGAACGTCGACAGTATTACCCGGATAGTCGGGGATGCTAAACTCGCTATCAGGGGCATCCGTGAAAAGGTCGCCCAGCAGCGGGTAATGGGGCAGAGGGATGAAGCCCTAATCAGGCGAATTGAAGAGCTAAGAAGCCAGACTAATGATCTCAACGCTGATTCCCCTCTCTCCGGCCCGGCGGTGATCAAGGCCATCAGGAGTGCTATGCCTCCCGATAGTATCGTCGTCACTGACGTTGGCCAGCACCAAATGTGGGCGGCTCAGCACTATGACGTGCGTGGCCCCGGTGAATTCTTCACGAGCGGCGGACTTGGCACTATGGGTTGGGGAACACCTGCTGCAATTGGAGCCAAAGCAGCGAGACCAGACCTTCCAGTTTTAAACATCTCGGGGGATGGCAGCTTCGCCATGACTGAGAACAACCTAGCCCTCGCGGTCGACGAGGAGTTCCCAGTAACGGTCGTAATTCTGAACAATGGAGTACTCGGCATGGTCGCGCAGTGGCAGCGCCTCTTCTACGACCGAAGATATAGTGCCATAAAAAGGCCAAAGCACCCAGACTTCGCCAAGCTCGCCGAAACATACGGCGCTGTAGGTGTAAAAGCTGAGTCGACTCAGCAGATCGAGGCCGCGATCAGGCGTAGCATCTCAGAGAAGCAAACAACGGTCATCGACGTGCCCATCGACCCAGATGAGAACGTTTACCCTATTATCCCGCCAGGCATGGGACTCAAGGACATACTCCTAGGAGGCGACTGAGATGCCACTACATACTGTAAGCTTCCTGGTGGAAAACAGGCCTGGAGTCCTCTTCAAGGTCTCCAACCTCTTTAGACGCCGAGGTTACAACATCCAGAGCCTAACCGTAGGTCCCGTCGAGGGAAGTCCCCTTAGTAGGATGACGGTTGTAGTAGACGCTGAGAGCCGCGTACTCAACCAGATAGTAGAGCAACTCGATAAGATGGTTGACGTCGTTAAGGTTAAGCGACTCGACCCCATCAGGACGCTGAGCAGAGAACTACTCCTCATCAAGATGAAGACCTCGGATCCGATGGCGCGAATAGAGGCGGTTAATACGGTTAACGCCTACCACGGGCTCATACTCGACGTGGAGCCTGACATCCTCATAGCGGAGGTTACAGGGCCCACTGATGAGATAAATGAGTTCCTTGAGAAGATCGGGCCGATTGGGATCGAGGAGATGAGCCGGACAGGCGCTGCTGCCATTGAGAGGGGAAACGTCAAGCTCGCCTAAAGGCTCTAGGTCTTACTCCTTTGTAACCATACTCGATGACTGCTTAGTCCCCGGTAGAAGTTGTCGCCAATTCTTAATATAACTGGCATAATAGTCTCCCCCTATGTGTCAACTCATTGGATATATCGGAGATAGGCCAATTGCTCCGCTTATACTCAAGGCTCTTGAACTTCAAGAGCCCTACTTCGGTGCTCACGCCACGGGGATGGGCGTTATCGACTCAAAGGGCAAGATTCAGATCCAGAAGGCGACGGGGCCTGTCGCTGTCGTGAAAAAGACGACGAAGATCACCAAGCTCAAGGGGAATATAGGCATCGGTCACAGCAGGTATAGTGCCCTCGCCCGTGAGGACCCTCGATACGATCTAGACGCGATGTGCCACCCCTTCACAAACGATGCTAGCGACATCGCCATGATGCACAACGGCGGAATAACTAACTTCGAGGAACACTGGGCACGCCTTAAACCCAACCATAAATTCAAGGGTTTTAACCCTGAAATCGACTGGATAACCGATAGCGAGGTCGCTGTACACATGATCGACGAGGAGGTGAAGAAAGGCGCAGGCTTCGACGAGGCCCTCCGTACCGTTATGCCAAAGCTCACTGGCCAAGTTCTTCTCTGCCTAATAAATGAGAAGGAGCCAGACACTATCTGGCTCGCCAACAGGGTGCAACCCTGTTACATTGGTGTAGCCGACGACGAAGTCATATGGTCGAGCAGTAAGGTTGGCCTTGAGCCGATCAAGGACGAGCTCAAAAAGATCTATCAACCACCGAAGAATAGCCTCATCAAGCTGAAGCGGGGCGAAGCTGATGTGCAAATCTTAGACCCCAATTACAAGGTCGCTGATCTTAAGCTTAACAAGAGGAAGCTCAAGGAAGGAATCCTCAGCATTCTAAGCGTCGCTGATCTCGACTTCCACCGCCTGTGGTACGCCCTCGACAAGACCCATTGGGCGAAGGCCTACGGAATTACCCAAGAGGAGTGGAAGACTCTACGTCGAGACTACGGCGTGAGCATCGTCAATCCATTAATTGAGGCGTTAGATGAGCTAATTAAGGAGGAAAAGATCGCAAAGAGGATCGACTATAGGGCAGAGGGCTGTTGTATGAAGACGCCGCGCTTCATGTACAATATTATCTAACCTTTTTGTAGAACTAAATTTTAAAATATTCGCGCGTATATTCTCGCGTTTAGCCTAGGTGGACTCCTACCGATCGCTTCTCTTGCTCGGTCTAGGCTAGATAGTACCGTACTTGGAGTAAACTGAGCTAAGTGTCGAGCCTGCGAGGAGCTCCTTACGAGTCTTCTTCTCGCTATTCGCCCGCTCAAAGGCGCGTTCGACAGCCTCATCGATCGCTGTGTCGGGGACGACAGTGATGCCGTCGACATCGCCGACGACGAGGTCGCCCTCCTCGACATTAACGCCTCCGCATCTGATCCTGCATCCGTAGCCGATCGCGACGACGCGCCCCTTGCTGCTGATGGGGCGGACGCCGGCAGCGAAGACTGGGAACTTCATATCCTCGATCTGCTTGATGTCTCTGGCTAAACCACCTATTACTGCTCCTGAAGCTCCCCGGCATCGGGCAGCAGTTGATAGCAACTCGCCCCAAAGGGCAGCCGATGTCGAGCCATTGGATGCGACGATCATGAGATCGTCCTTCTTCAGAGCGTCGACGCCCTCAAGCTGGAGCTTGAATGTGTCCTGTTCGGGCTCATGAATGTCGACCATGAGCATTGTGTGAGCCCAGCCAACAACCTTAGCGCCTTGATAGGCGGGTCTTATCCCCTCATTCATGCATTGATTCCTTATACCCATTCCGTCTAGTACATCTGAGAGAAGACTGGAATTGAGCTTCTCCTTCACAAGTTGAAGGTCGACTACATTCTTAGTCATCGTCGAGGCTAAAATCCCCAATCACAGCTTTAACCTCTTTTATGGTCGAAAATTTAGAGATATATCGAAATTAAACCGTTTCAAGTAACTTACAAACTCCAAAAACCATATAAGTTGTAGAAATATCCCTACGCTTCATAGGTTCGATAACTGAAAGCGGTTTTAGTTATGGATGACAAACAAAGGCATATAGAAAGCGTAGACGAGACGTGCTCACCCGAACCCTATCACGCGATGGATGTCGACTTCACATTACAAACGCTAGAGACCAGCAGAAAAGGCCTCCCGGAGAAGGAAGCCCACGACCGCCTTGTCAAGTACGGGTATAACACACTCGCAGAAAGGAAGAAGGTCTCTACCCTCCAGATTTTTCTCGACCAGTTCAAGGACTTCTTCATCCTACTACTCCTAGGAGCATCTCTAATATCCGCCCTACTAGGCGAGACAGTGGATGCCATAACCATTGGCGCAATAATTGTTCTTGTAGCCGTAGTGGGCTTCGTCCAAAATTATCGAGGTGAGAAGGCCCTTGAAGCCATGAAGAGGATGACAGCGTCTACGGTACGCGTCATCAGAGATAGCCAGGAGAAGGCGATATCCGCCTTGGAGATCGTACCAGGCGACATTCTAGTCCTGGAGGAGGGCGACCGCATGGCTTCTGATGCGCGGCTGATCGAATCGGTGGAGTTGAGAACCGTCGAGGCCGCTTTGACAGGGGAGTCAACCCCGGTGGAGAAGGATACACGTTCCCTTGAAGTTACAACTCAAGTCTCGGATAGGCGGAACACCGTCTTCTCTGGAACCTATGTCGCTTACGGACGCGGCAAGGCTGTAGTAATAGCTACTGGCTATAAGACGGAGTTCGGGAAGATCGCGAACCTTCTCCAGGAAGTCAAGGAGACGGAGACGCCTCTGCAGCAGAAGATGGACCGATTCTCTAAGGTCATAGCTAAAGTAGTCCTCGTTGTCTGCGCCTTGATATTCGCCTTGGAGTTTCTGAGACTTGAGACAAGCGAGAACATCCTGTTGGCGATGACAGACGCCTTCATGGCCGCAGTCTCACTCGCCATCTCCGCGGTCCCAGAGGGTATACCCGCCATCACCGCAGTAACCCTTGCCCTTGGTGCAAGGGACTTGGTTAAGAGGAACGCAATTATTAGAAAGCTCTCTTCGGCAGAGACCCTCGGCTCCGTCACAGTCATTTGTTCTGATAAGACGGGAACTCTGACCAGAGGAGAGATGACAGTTCGTCAAGCCTATGTGAGCAATCATTACGTTGATGTCTCAGGTTCTGGCTATGATCCCAAGGGCGAATTCAATTGGGATAGTTCTCCCAAAGACCCTGATGAGGAAGAGGATCTACAGTTACTTCTAAGAATCGGCCTCCTCTGTAACAACGCGAGACTCGAATATAGCGCCCAAAAATCTGGGGCGATTCTCGGCGATCCGACGGAGGGCGCACTGATAGTCGCCGCAAGTAAGGCAGGTCTCGATAGGGAGACTGTGGAGCGTAAGTATCCGAGGGTACGGGAAGTACCTTTCAGTTCGGAGAGAAAAATGATGACAACAGGGCACCAAGTCGGTGACGGAGAGTACATAGCCTATGTGAAGGGTGCCCCTGAGGTCGTCTTGAAGCAGAGCTCCGAGGTCCTCTCGGGAGGAAAGGATAGAGCGTTAACCGATTCTAGGAGGAGGGAGCTTAGTGCAGTTAACGAGAGGATGGCGGGTGGCGCGCTTCGAGTCCTAGCGATGGCATATAAGAAGCTGCCCCCCGATTACGCGAGACTCAGGGACGATGAGATAGAGAAAGACTTGGTTTTCGTCGGGTTTGAGGGAATGATCGATCCGCCAAGAGACGAAGCCAGAGAGGCGAACCTAAAGTGCGAGAAAGCAGGGATAAGGACTGTTATGATAACTGGAGACCACAAGCTCACAGCTACAGCAGTCGCCAAAGAGATTGGAATGTTCAAGAGCGACAGCATGGTGCTCACAGGCGCCGAGCTGGATGCTTTAGACGATGCCCAATACAGCGAGATAGTGGATAAGATCTCTGTTTACGCAAGGGTCTCCCCAGAGCACAAGCAGAGGATAGTCAGGGCATTGAAGGCGAAGGGTCACATCGTTGCCATGACAGGAGACGGCGTGAACGATGCACCTGCTATAAAGAACGCGGATATCGGAATCGCCATGGGCATAACCGGAACCGACGTGACAAAAGAGGCAAGCCACATGATTCTGGCGGACGACAATTTCGCCACCATAGTTAGAGCTGTCGAACATGGACGAGTCATCTTCGACAATATTCGCAAATATACGCGCTTCCTGATTGCCTGCAACTTCGATGAGGTACTCCTTCTAGCCGTTTTCGCTATTCTTGGTTGGCCTTTACCTATGCTTCCAGCAATGATTCTGTGGATCAACCTTGCCACCGATGGTGGACCGGCAATCGCTTTAAGCATGGATCCACCTGAGGAGGACGTGATGAGCCGGCCTCCGAGGGATCCCAAGGAGGGAATACTTCATGGTATGCTGTCATTCGTCGTGGTTTCTTTCACTCTGCAGTTCCTTGGATCGCTCGTCGTATTCCTTGCGGAGACTTGGACTTACATCAGTGTCGGCTTACCGATCCCAGAGAATGTCCTGATGGAAGCTAGGACAGCGGTCTTTATTCAAGCAACTCTCTTTGAGCTCTTGGTCGTCTGGAACTGCCGCTCAGAGAAGCGGAGCGTCTGGAGGATGAACATCTTCAAGAACAAATTCCTAGTGATCGCTGATGTCGTAGCCTTGTTGGCTACAGCGTCGCTCTGCTATATTCCAGTCACTCAAGCAGCCTTCCGTCTAGTGCCCCTCACTCTCTACGACTGGCTTTGGACAGGGGGAGTGGCTAGTCTAGCGCTGTTGGTATTACCCGAGGTCTTTTACGGTAGAAAGATATGGCGGTGGAGGTAAGAGACCAACACATACAAAACCCCCAATATATACATGATATATTTTCTGCATATATACTACTCAGCGACCTGATCAAGGAGGACTAAACCTTCGACTGGTCTGCTTCCACGATTGGTTTAGCGTGCGTGTCCCCTCCTAGATAATGGTACCATTGTCTAGTTGATAGTTTACGATGTTGGAGGCGTGGTATACGTGGTTTAAGGGATAATGGTACCATAAACATATTTGAAAGGAAGGAAGGCTTCACATCATACCTGCCACTTCTAGAATAATGGTACCATAAATCTTATCGTAAGCCACACGCGACGCATTAAGCTTTGGTCGTCGATCGTGGCTGTTGGTTGCTCCGGTTAGTTGGTTGGCTGGCTGGCTGGTTGTTGTTGTTCTTGTTGTTGTTCTTGAAGTAGCTGCTGAATGTGCAGAAGCAACACCCACTATAGAGGAGCCCCGCAGCCTACAGCAGCCCGTGATGCCGCAGCGCGCGCGGTTTCTCTGGGATGCGTTTTTGGGGCGAGGATTTTATCGAGGTTTCCTAAGAGGACGCTAAGGATTGGGACTGCTTCCCTCTTTATTTTACTGGGGGTTGCTTCAGTGGTTCGCGTTCTCCTAGGCTTCAGTTTATTTTAAAATTAAGTTATTATTCCTTTTTTAAGTGTGTTCGCACGCGTCTAAGGATCGAGCGTGCACTCACTCAATTTTTTTTGTGAATATAAGTAAATGGTCCTCAAATTTTCGATTATCCAATTTTAGATCTCGCGCGCGCGATTCTGCGGGGAGATTGACCAAACGGCTCAGGTTGCGTCAATAACTGTTTCTCATCCCCCACAGTGAGTGCACGATAAAATTCTATTCTTTTTTACGCGCGCAGATCCTGAGAGTATCCAACTCGCTCTCATAGAAAGCCTCCGCTTTGATTCGGGTCTCACGATCACTAGACCTCACTCCAACCCAGACTGACTCGCTCCTCGGCGCGTCGGAGTATCTCACGGTTAACTCCGCTGCTTTCCGGATCGCTTCATCGCTATCTCCCACTACGAGGGTCACAGGCCCATTATAGCTCTCAACTTTAATGCGTGTCCCTCCGTAGCCTACAAAACCCTCGAGGATGTTGTTCTTCTTCTCGTTCCTGCCGACAACGACGCGGGTGGAACCCACCCTGAAGTGCCTCCCCACCTTGAGGAGGAGAATGGTTTCTATTGTGGGTGTCCCCTCGTTGTCTAGGTAGTCATGCAGCCTCGCGGCGAACTCGGGGTCGGTCAACAGGCAGCCGCCCGAGGGGCAGGGGTAGTCGTATACGCCGAGCCTCTCAGCGAGCTCAAACTGGGGGAGTCTCCTCCTGCCGCTTATGTCGCGCGCGCGTTAGTGAGAGAGGAGCCTTATCGGGGTGAGAATAGGGGGTTGACGGAGAGAAAGCTTAAGGGTATGGGGAAGAAAGCGTTTAATGGCCTGCGGAACTGAGGGATGCTGCCTGGGGCACCGTGTGCTCTGAGAACGTTCTCATAGGAGCGCGCGAAACTAAACTCACACTGTTTCGATGACACACGCTGTATGGAATTACTCGAAATCTATATTTTCTCATACATATTTTAATGATAAGATGAGAACGCCTTCATTTTTTCCAATACGGTCATTTTTCTTACTCATATTCATCGTGACAGCTGGGTCCTCAACTGTTCAAGCTGAGACTCATGATGTTCCATATGTGAAAAATTCCAAGGTGATCGTGGATGGAATCATCGGATCAGATGAATATGGCAGCAACTTCGTGGACAACACTACTGGGATCTCAGTTCACTGGGAACACAACGGGACTCATATTCGATTAGGCTTGACAAGCCGAGGCTCGGGTTGGGTCTCGATCGGTCTAGGTCCGAGACTAGTCAAGATGAATGGTGCGAACATCATTTTAGGGTTTGTAAACGACTCCAACCGCCTATCATTGTTCGATGAGATAGGCGTGGGGCACAAGCACTTCCCCGATGTTGAACGGGGTGGAAAAGATAACATAGTCAATAAGGCTGGAAGTCTAAAGGAGGGTATACTCAAGGTTGAGTTCATAATTCCTTTGAATTCCGGGGACTCGCTTGATCAGAGTTTCCAAACAAATAACACATATGGTTTCTTCCTGGGATACCAAGAAACGGCGCGGGACAGATCTACGTATCATTCAGCCTTTTCGGCAACATACGATCTCTTCATCGAACCCGTCCCAGTAATAATTCCCCAAGGGCCTCCCCCTCAAACATTCCAATGGAGCTATGTTTTATGGGGCTTCGGCTTTGTGATAATTCTCATAATCGTTGTGAACTATGTGACTAGACCGAAGGTCATCAGGTTCAAAAAGAATTGATCTGAACGACAATAAGTGTGGACAAATGGGAGAGCGCGTTACTATATCTTACCCTTAAACCGGTTTCTCACCACCATCCTCTTCAACTCAGCGATGTGGTGACCGGGATCAATCTTCTTCGGACATACAGTCGTGCAGGCAAATACCTGATGGCACCTCCAAACCCCAGATAGATCGCTGTCAGCGACTAATAGCCTCAGGAGTTTTTCCTCAACGAGCTCCCTCTCATCAACGTTGAACCTGAAGAGCTGGGCTAGTGGGGCGGGCCCCAGGTAGTATGGTTCGGTGCCTACGATGGGGCAGGCCGACATGCAGGCCCCGCACCAGATACAGTCTGAGGCTGAGAGGTATCTCGCCAGCTCCGTCGGTGTGACCCTGGGGGGCTCAAGCCAATTTCTCGGGCTAATCCAGGGCTTCACTACAGTCATCTTCTCCAAGAATAGCTCGAGGTCCACGACCAGGTCTTTGATGACTTTGAAGTGTGCTAGGGGTTCAACTTTGATGCGCTTGCCTAGATTGGACACCTGAGTCTCACAGGCTAGCCTCTGTAGACCATTAATCATCATAGCGCAGGATCCGCAGACCTTGAATCTGCAGCTAAATCGGAGCGAGAGGGTTGGATCAAGTTCATCTGTAATATACTGGAGACCGTCTAAAACCGTCATTCCCCTACGGAAAGGTACCTCGTAAATCACATAGTATTGTCTCTTGTCCTTGATTGGGTCAAACCTGTATACCATGAACTCTACGTTCTCAGCTTCGCTTAACCTGGCTCTGGTAGCCAAATTAGTACTCCCTCTCTTTGACGACCCACCTCGACAATTGAACAG
>JBGPRA010000028.1:0-16931 GCA_041489375.1 Bathyarchaeia archaeon
ACTTGACCGTGGCCTCCTCCGCCCGGGGATGTACGCCGATATCACCGTCCTCGACCCTGACAAGGTAATCGACAAGGCGACATTCGAGGATCCCCACCAGCACCCCGAGGGCATCCCCTACGTCGTCGTAAACGGCAAGGTCACAGTTGATAACGGGATATACAAGAAGGTCCTTGCTGGGAAGACCTTGAGAAAACGTTAACGCGCGTGCGTGTATGAATCCAACATTGATATTCACCGATACACCATAAATTTACGAGCAGCTTGGCGTTTTCTATTCTCCACTGGGTCCCCTCAGCGATAGCTGCGGTTTGCACCATCTTGCTCGCTGTTGTCAAGCAGAAGAATCATCACCGTGCCCTCAGCTACTCCATGGTCTTCTTTGCTTCGATAGGGCTTCTCGACTACATCTCCCAGTGGAGTTTTACCCTCTTTATCCTTGACCTCCACGTGATCCACTCTTGGATTGGGTTATCAGCCCTTTTATTGTCCGTGTTTAACTTCGCTAGTCGTGTTTTTCTAGGAGGGAAGCGTTTTCACTGCGTAACTGGCTACGCCGGAGTAGCTATGTCCATACTTGCGCTTTCATTAGGAGTAACTCTTCTACTCGGATCGGGCACACCGTCGTCGAACTTGCAGACAGACCAGGTGCCCGCGGTCAACGTCCTCCCGGAGGTCGAGGCTGATGAGTTTCAGGGCGTGCTACTCACACAACTCAGTGCACAGAGAAACAATGCTATCCAAGGTACTCAGTACATAGACAGAGAATCCTACAGGCTTCATGTCACTGGTTTAGTGGAGAATGAGCTAAATGTGACCTACATGCAGCTGCTCTCTCTGCCAGCATATTCTCAGGTCGTCTATTTGCCTTGTGTCGAGGGATGGGGATTCTACGCAAAATGGACCGGATTCCGCATTGCTGATCTGTTTGAGTTAGCTAGGCTAAGATCGAATGCGACGTATGTGGTTTTCCACTCTTCAGATGGTTATTCCACTGGATTGCCTCTTGACTACTTGATCAACAGGAATGTGCTTATGGCATATGGGATCAATGATGTGACTCTCCCAGCTGATCGGGGTTTCCCGCTTCAGGTCGTAGCAATCGACAAGTATGGTTACAAGTGGGCCAAGTGGGTGACCGAGGTCGAGGTCGTCGACAAAGTTGTCGCTGGTTTCTGGGAGTCACGTGGCTACAGCAACAACGCAGATGTAGGTACCTTCCCCTATGGAGGTTAGAAAATATAGAATAGAACTAAAAATAAGCCCTCAGCTAGGCTTTATTTTATGTACTTTCTCATATGCTTCGGCGTCGCATGGGGTACCGGTAGGTCGATCATCGTCTTGAACCCAGGCTCTGCATTGATCACGTGTGGGATCATGTTCGTTGTAATAGCAATTGTCGCATAGTCGCCATGTGTGCATGGGCTGATCTTCTGGTTAATCGGCGGTACACCCTTGATCGTGACGCTATCTAACTCCTCGGGTGCCCCGATGTAGGCCTTGAAATCCATCGTTATCAGCTTCTTTCCCTTCACGATGCCATAAGCGAACTGCACCGACCCTGCATTGTTGCCTTTCGGTACCTTGATCGCCTGGCTCGCAGCATCCTTCTTTAGCACAACCGGCTGCGGCTTTTCGACCTCTATCTTATCGAGCTCCCAGCCAAGTGCGTCGGCTATCATCTTGATGCTCTGTTCGAGGCCGACGTGGCCCGTGATCTCGTGGTTTTCGATCTTCTTGTTGAACTCGTCAACGGTTAGTCCTGAGCCGATCTTCGTTTGGAAGGGTATACGGCGGGTGGAGGCGTCCATCTGGCGCGCTACGTAGATTTCATCAACCTTCTGGCAGACCGCTGTTAGGAAGATTGGTAGTGTGTCCATGACAAAACCTGGGTTGACGCCCGTCCCGAGGATGGTCGCTTTTCCCTTCTTCGCTACCTTATCCAGCTTCTCTGCGTACTTCTTTCCCTCGGGGGTCGCATTAGGATAGCTGAGCTCCTCGCAGGTCGAGACGACGTTGACGCCGTGCTTAAGTATACCCTCGAACTGGGGGTAGGTTTGTTTTAGGTAGCTCATCGTCGTGTGGGCGACGATGTCTGGTTTTGTTTCGTTGAGAACTGCATCTACGTCGCTGCTGATCTTTACGCCGAGTTTCTTAATCCCCATGACCTCGCCGAGGTCCTTACCCACTATCTTGGGGTTGATGTCGATAGCACCGACGATCTCCACTCCTTCTTTCTCGAGGAGATGGGTCGCCAGCTTCTGGCCGATGACACCTATGCCGTATTGTACGACCTTGACGTTCTCCAAATTGGATCAGGATAGAAGGATTGGATCCCTGTTATAGCCCTTACTGATAGTTTTTCTATGCATTTTTGATATTATGCGATTTGTTTAACGGTGTTCTTTTCACCTTAAGGCATAATCAACCTTCGCCTACGAGATCTCGCTTGGAAGGTTCACGAGATCCTAAACTAGCGAGACGAAATCCTGTCCAACCTCAACAGTACAGTATTTGCGGTAAGAAATCAGATTAATTCCGGATATGTATTGACCTTACGTGTTTTCACGCGCAGGTTCGTCATTGGAACTCGGAGTTGAATCTGGCACGATTGGTACAATTGGTTTTGCCTCTTCTTGAGCTTCAGGCGGGGCTCCCCTCAGCCTCCTATGTAGGGATGTAAAAGGCTCCCAAGTCTTCCTCTTCGCATAGAGAGTAACTACAAATATCATTACTCCAGGCAACAACGATCTAAGAACAGAGTTGAACACCGTGTCGAAGGCGGGCAGTTCCTTGAGGAGGAACCAGTTGATCGGTACAGTACTACCCGCTTGATACCACCACATGCTTGGCGTGATATGGTCATTCCACCATGTCATGTCGCATGCGATTGGCACCATTAACAACACAAGATGATAGAGCCAGATCATTACACCTGAATCATCATCGTGGAAAACGAGGGGGATTAATAGGCATGCGAAGTACCAGACGCCAATTGAGATGCTTTCGAGAGTGAAGTGTGATGCATCCCCAGAGAAGAACCAAAGACTCGCTGTCGCCAGCGGAGCAACCAATAGGGGGAGTAGAGCCAATGGTGGGAAACGTCCTACAGCAGGCTTCTTGGCAGGGAGAATATAATCGATGAAGAAGGCGAGGATCATAAAACCGATTACGAGGCTGAAGCCTCTCACGGTCTTTATGAAGAGACTGAAGTATCCAATAATAGGGATGTGCCCTACTACCTTACCTACCACGTTTTCGGATGGGACAGGTGTTCCGTCAGCAAATGTGTTGTTATCCCCCTTAGTGACGTAACTGACGCTCCCATTCGAGCTAGTCCTTTTAATTGCTCTGTGAACAATATACTCCTCGGTGCTCCCAGGTCTGAGAAATACAATAATCTCTCCGTTCGGGGGCGCCGCTGCGGTAATCTGGTTAGCATCTGGTACCTGTGCAACTATTATGTAGTCTCCGACTCCAAGCGTAGGGACCATACTCTGGCTGACAACTACCATCATCGGGTACTCGGTTCCCAGTAACCCTTTGAGAATATATGAGCCGCCGAAGAAAGCCATCAACAGGACTCCAAACGCGAAGCCGTACTTGAGTATCTCTTTTAGCTTGGGGTCCAACTTAGGTACCCACATATGGTTGTTAGGCTAATCAGCTTTTCGGGGCGTCAACCAAGTAGTAAGATCCTGACAGCTGACCGGGTCCCTGACGCCACTTTCGAAGCATTTGTCGATGTCTACGCAGATCATACATGGGCATCCCTCGATGCTATTCATCGTAACAAACTCCCGCTTACTGAACAGTTTAAAGCTCCACCGTCCCTCGTGTAATATTTTCCGCCTCTCTACTGAACCTTTCTCTTCGAAACGGAGAGCGAGCCTTGAACCCTCTCTACTGCTGACGCCGAGCTCCTTCCAAAGCTCGCTTTGCATAATCCCTTCGTCACCCGCCTCGAAGAGGATCTTCAAGGCGCGCTGCTCGAGGCTGTTCCTGTGGGACACGTAGGCCCCTCCTCACTAATCCTCGTAGTATATGAGGTCGTAGTCCTCTAGGATACCATGGAGCTTCTCCACAGCCTCGCGGACCATGTCCTCGTGCTTCGCACCTGTACAGACTAGCTTGCCGCTGGCGAAGAGAAGCATGACGACCTTCGGATCCCCCATCCTAAAAATTAATCCAGGGAACTGCTCAGGCTCATACATTACGTTATCCATGATATCAGCGGCGGTTTCTAGGTCGATCTTACCATGTAGGTTGGCGGATGCTACTATGTTCTGAATCACAATCTTTGGTTTACCTAGGATGATTATTCCATTCGTCTTCAACTCTCGGACGACCTTTTTCACAGCGCTCCGAGCCTGCTTCTCGGATTTAGCTCCCGTGCAGACCATCTTGCCCGATCCGAAGATCAGTGTAGCGGTCTTTGGCCTCTTCAGCCTAAAAACGAGACCGGGGAACTGCTTTGGGCGGTATTCGACGTTCCTAAATACCTTCATTATTGCTAGTAGGTCGATCTTCTGGTCGAGGGTCGCCGAGGCGACGACGTTCTCAATACTAATGTGTAGGTCTTTCTTCTCAGCCAATTGATCTTCACCAATCCCCCATTAGAGCCCATCCAACTTGCTCAGTAGATCCGTAGGTAACAGGTTTTGGTTAACAATCTCCACGACCGGGAAGCTGCTAACATTAGGCTCATGCTGTACCTTCTCGGAGGTTCCGATCTCCCCGCTGTAGCTGTTATAAGTTATGAAGCTCCCTTTGATCTGTTCTTTCTCCTTGACGCAGTAGAGGAACATCTCATGCAGAGTTCCACCTACGAGAAAGTAGAGGTGGGAGTCACCGTTCGCTATGTGCTGTATGACTCCGCTTGAGGGAGATGATGCCACGAGCATTATTAGGTCCCTGAGGGACCGAAGTTGGACGAACTTCATGGCGTTACTTTATAAAGCATGCTTCCAAGTATATAAATAGTTTAAATAAGATTGAATGTTTCAACTTGAGTTAAATTCGTTTCCTGAGAATAACTCACCATTTATAGAATTTGATTCATACAGATCAATTCGCGGGTTCACCCTCTTGCATGTTTCTGCATCATAGCTTATAGAGCACGGTTCCCAAGTCGATGGTAAATTAAATGGAGAACATGTTGAGACGTTCGCGTGCGCATATACAGGATAGAGAGACAGAGGATCATATGAGGTCAAGGAAGAGAGGCTCAGTTAATACATATTTATTAGACGGACTAATTCCCCTTGAGAAACATAAACATCAACGACCTCATACTCGTCTTACAGACTTCGATGGCTCCATGCGTCCTCATTTCGGGAGTGGGGCTACTTGTGTTGTCTATGACTAATCGGCTCGGGCGTCCACTGGATCGTATTAGGGCTCTTACATCCAACCTCGAGCAGGCTGAAGCCGAGCAGAAACGTGTATTGCTCGAAGAGATTGACATTCTCTATAGATGTGCTAAGCTGCTTCAGATCGCAGTCACGTTCGCGGTTCTGAGCATTTTCTTCGTTGGGACGATAATTCTTTTTCTGTTCGTAACTGCTACCTTCGGTGCGAGCCTTGAGGGCCTAATCGAAGTACTCTTCTCAGCGAGCCTAATCAGCCTCGTTGTATCTCTAATCCTATTTCTCTGGGACATCCAGCTTGGCCTCAGCTCAATCAAGATAGAGATAGACCGCTGGAAACCGCGCTGATCCCCCTTGTTTTAAAAACCTATTGGGTGTAACATCCAAACCGTGCGCGACGCCTGCGCGCATCGAGTCCAAGCTTGATGGTAAGGTGGTTCTTTACTCCTTCGCGAACCAGAACAGAGTGCTGACGTATGCAATGTTAAATATGTTCTTCAACGTACTCCTCGACTAACTATCTATAGTCCATCTGTTTTCTATATAGGATAGACCTAAACCTATGGTGCGTGTAGCCCTAATCGGTGAAAAAGATGAACTGTCGAATATGCGGGGAACCAAATTCCGAGGACTCGAAGTTCTGTAGCCGGTGCGGCTCCAGCCTAGACGGCAACAGCCAGGGATTTATAGTAGCGACAATGCCGACCCTCCCCGGCTATAAAGTGAAGAAGGTGATTGGAATCGTTTCCGGAATCACCCCGAGGACGCGTGGCATACTTGGCAAATTCATCGCCGGGATCGAATCTATGATAGGCGGCGAGGTCACCGCCTTCAGCTACGAGATCGAGAAGGCGAGGGCAGAGGCCATCGAAAGATGCCGGACGAATGCTGCCTCGATGGGAGCGAATGCAATACTCAGCGTTGACGTCGAGACATCAGACATGGGCTACCAGATGGGGATCCTAGTCTTCTCAGCCACAGGGACCGCTGTGGTGGTGGAGCCCGAGTCCTAATCCTAGCTTTTTAACTAGTCCTCTGCTGGACTTCTAATCTTACTTCGGCAAAGAACTCTTTTTTCGCCTTACAGATAGGACAGATATAAGGCGCATCCTCACGGAAAACGACATAGCCGCACTGCTTGCAGTACCAGAGTCTCCTCCCTGTGGTCTGCGATGAGGTGGCTGTTCCGGTCAAAACCTCCGCTGGCTTAGGCGCTAGCTCCGGGAACATCTTCTCGGCGGGTCTCCTCTCGGGGATTGGTATCGGCTTCCCTGAATCGTAGACTTCCTTGTTGACGTATAGGCTGCAGTAGCAGGCACCATACTCAGCTACGTCGGGGTCTCTGTAGTCGCATGGGCAGATGATGTCTCGGTCCTGATCGTAGACTCCGGTGCCTGGTCTACATGGACAGCTAGGGTAGCTGTAGCGTTCTTCGTTAGTCTTGAGCCCCTCGAATAGGTCCAATAGAAATTTAGGGTCGGGGTTTAAGTAATAGCCTCGGCTATTTGCGTCGGACTCGGCACGTTGCTTAACTAAGTCGATTGTCACGGTCATAGGCCCAGCGCGCCTAGAATCTTCTCAGGTTGATAGCCACTTATGAGTTGATTGTCATCGATGATTACGACTGGGAAGCCAAGTGGTGCGTTTCTCTTGTGCAGATCCTCGACAGCAGCCTTTCTCTCCTCCGCCTTGAGGACATCGACGTCCAGGTACTCATATGCCACGCCCTTCTCCTTTAGCAACTCTTTTGTCTTCTTGCACCAACCGCAGGTGCTTAGGGTATATAGGAATACCTTGTGTTCCTTCTTTACTCCTTCAACCTTGGTGATTGGCAACGGAATGCCTCTCCTAAGGGTTCTGGGGTTTCGCGTAGAATTTAAAGAGTAACTAAAATACCCCTCTCGTCGCGCGCGATGGGAGAAATGTGCTCAAGCCTCTTAGGAGGGTTTGGGGCTAGTCTTCCTGATCTTATTTATGAGCCCGTGCTAACTCTCTCAGGAGCGAACGGAATGATATCTATATCTTTCAAGATAGAGGTCGTATCCATCTTCCTTCTCCACAAACTCAACTGGCTGCCTTAAGCCATCAACTAAAGTGTAGAATCGTAGATTCCCCAGGTGAGGCTCTTCTGGTATGAGTGGAGTAAGTGAATCGACGAAGGAGTTCTTTTGTTCCAAGTAGAGGAGCCCACCCCTATTTACTACACGTAGTCTCTCAAGGTTCATGTGTATCTGGTACTCACCAGTTAGACTCCTCATCCTGTCGCGTAACCTGAGGTGAGGGTGTGAGTAAGGGTCCTTTCCCATGAGCGCGATGAACATGCCATCTGCTATCGTAGCGAAGGGTGGACGGCTTGTGTTCGCTGCCATCGCTACCCCTAGCTTGAGATCTGGAATCATGGCTAGATGCGCTGTGGAGACTAGGAGGCTTCCGCCGTGGCTGATTTGCTTGTGGAGATAAAAATCAGGTAATATGCTCCACCCATAACCATAGCTACTCTTCCCCCAATACGTCTGGGTATGCTCGATATATGGGGTGAACATCGCTGTTATCGATTCCTCGGATGCGAGTCTCTTACCCTTATAGATGCCTTTGTTCATCAAGGCGGTGAGGTATTTAGTAAGCTCCGATACAGGCGCCATTAGACCGCCAGCCGCGGCTTGCCAGCTAAAGTCTGGGTTCTCGGATACATCAGGATATGGGAAACCAGTGGGCTGGAGTTTACCATCAGTCTTCTTCCAGTGAGCAACCATTTTGTCTTGATCCGAGTCGAATTTGTGCTTCACAAGCGTGCTCCTGTTCATTCCGAGGGGTTCAAGGATGTTCCTGTGGATATAATCATGGAATGGGATCCCAGAGACTTCTTGGATTATATTACCGATGATCCGGTAACCCTCATTACTATAGAAGAGCCTCTCCCCTGGGGAGGCGGCTATTTCCGCGTTGGCTGAGTTAATTATTCGGTAGAAATCGTCTGTAGTACCCCAAGGGATCCCGAGGTCAACGCCAACTCCTCTACTCAGGCCGACTGTACTCGTGGCAAGGTTGGGAACCCCGCTTCCATGGCTTAAGAGGTGATGAATTGTTATCGGTTTATCCTTCAAGCCAAGCTTGAAAGGCACGTAGTCGGAAACAGGGTCTGTAAGTTTGAGCTTACCCTTCTCAACGAGCTGCATCGTAGCAAGAGCTACAAAGCTCTTAGTACATGATCCTATCCCATAAAGGGTGTCAGAGGTCGCTGGGAGTGTGCGAATCGGGTCTCTAGAGCCGAAGCCCTGGGCGTAGATCACTTTTCCCTCTTGAACAACCGCTACGCTGAATCCGGGGATCTTTCCCTCCCTCATAAACTCGGGGATTACCCTCTCAGCAAACTCTTTCATCTGCTCGGTCTTACTCGGCCTAGACATAGCATAGTAAGTGAGAGTGACTCGGTTTTAAGGTCGTTTTGGTATACACTTTAACTCAGCCACGGTGTATCTGATCGCCATGAAGAACCTAAGGCTTCTATGCGTCGGCGATGCCTTCATCGCACGCCGAATCGGTGTTTACAGCAACGAGCCCGAAGTGACGCCTCTTTTCAAAAGAATTCGGGACGCAGACGTCTCATTCATCAACGTGGAGATAACCATCCACAGCTACGAGGGTTATCCAATCGGTGAGGGAAAGTACGACGCCTACGGTCAGACGGACCCCATCGTAGCGGATGACCTTAAGGAGATAGGATTCGACATCTGTAGCTGTGCCAACAACCATGCGATGGACTATAGCGAAGGAGGGCTCCGCGCAACGATGCGGAACCTTGACAGGGTCGGCATCATACACGCGGGTTCGGGAATGAACCTCGCTGAAGCACGTGAGCCGGCTTTCCTTGATACGCCTCAGGGCGTCGTAAGCCTCGTCTCTGCCTGTACATGGGATCTTGGTGTTGCTGGCCATGCGCGTAAGAACTTACCAGGGAGACCGGGGATCAACCCCCTCCGTTTCGACTTAGTCTATCACCTGAAGCCTGAGCACTGGGACCAATTCAAGGGGATCATGAATTCTGTCGACCACGAGGCGGACATCTTAGTCAACGAGCCCACGTTCATAAGATTCCCCGATAGGAAGACGAAGTTCATGGAGGATGATGAGACGAGGAGAGAGTACGTACCCCGACAAGCGGATCTTGAGGAGAACCTCCGAGCCGTAAGGGACGCCCGCTCCCTCAGCGATTGGTCCTTCTTCAGTCTTCACGACCACTTCACAGGCGTCCACGCCCCAAAAGGGTACAGGAACCTAGAAATTCCACCAGACGAAGTGAGGATTTTTGCCCACCAGGTTATAGATGCTGGCGCTGATGCTTACATCGGACATGGCCCTCATATCATGAGAGGCATCGAGATTTACAAGAGAAAACCTATCTTCTATAGCCTCGGTAACTTCATCTTCCAGAGCACCCTAACCAGAAGACAGCCATCCGACCTGTTCGATCAATGGGAACTTTCAGGGGAGCAGTCAACCGTGGAACTGTACGAGAAGAGAGAAGCGCCTCCTGCAGTCTTCTTCAATGATTCCTCTTACTGGGAGAGCTTCATCGCAGAGGTAGACTATAAGAACGGCATGCTGAATGAGGTACGTCTCGTCCCCATTGTTCTCGAATACGACCCTGAAAAGCCCCTCTCGGAACAGAGAACTACGGCGGGTGTCCCACGCCTCGCTAATGGTAAACAGTCTAAGAAGATAATTGAGAACCTCGCACGCCTCTCGAGGCTCTACGGGACTGATGTGAAATACAGAGATGGTTTAGGGTTCATCAACCCCTAGCTAATTCATTAATCCACAAAGGCCTTAATCAGGTCGTCATCGCTTAATGTTCCTACGACGCCGCCCTCGCCGCTTATTAAAATGTGGTCGATCCCGGTCACCGCCATGACGCGGACAGCGTTAGCGATCGTGTCGTCCTCGCCTAGCGTTATGCAAACGTTTGTACCGGTTAACCCGCAGGCCTCCATGAACTCCTTTGTGTAGGCACCCTTCATGATGCTATTTACCTTGAGTTCGCGGATGTCACCAGGTATCTGCTCTAACATGTCCTTCTGTAGCACCCAGGTCCTCATAGCGTCGAATAGGTCGTGACTGGTTACGATTCCTTGAACTTCTCCCTTTTTGTCCCTGACTACGGCAATGTCTTTCTTTTCTTTGCCCATCGCCTTGGCTACTTCTCCAAGGGTTTGTGTAGGAGACACGAATAGGGGGGTCTTGTTCATGAATTTCTTGAGGGTTTTATCTAGATCCAAGCCTGATCGTTCTCTTCTTCGCTTCCGGGGTTAAAAAACCTCTTTTCTCAGTCTACCGTTTGGGGGTATCGATCTCCATGGATAGAGTTGTAAGAGCGAAGGTGATCGCACAAAAGGGGCAATGTGATGCAGGACATAAAGTCGGTGACGAGGTCGTGTTTGACTGGGAAAAAAACGAGATTATTGGGCACGTATGCTTACACGCCCTCTACTCGATGCTTCCCAAGATCTACGCCCTCGCCCATGGCGCAGGCGTCATGTATGCGAGAGATGAAGCGGGAAACAGAGTCGCTCGTCACGCCTGCCCTGACGATGCTAACCCAGTTATATTTGAGCTCAGCTGTGAGTAACAAGGATACCGTGTATAGGGGATGAATGTCAGAGACTTCGCGAAGCGTATCCGAGAGGAGAAGCTGCTTCTGCCACCGCTCGCTGACTACACCGATTACCCCTACCGAAGAGTCATGGTGAGATTCAAGTCTCCCTTCATAGTCACAGAGATGATCAGCGCCCTCGCGGTGGTTCATGGCGGGGAGAAGACGAGGAGAATGCTCGCGAAGACTGATTTAGGATGCGAGGGCGTTCAGCTCGTTGGGGCAGACCCTAACATAATGGCCGAGGCCGCACGAATCGTTGCGGAGCTGGGCTACGGGTATGTGGACATCAATATGGGTTGTACGATAAAGAAGGTCGCCCGGCAGGGCGCTGGCATCTCACTTATGGGTGACGAGAAAATAGCGAAACAGGTCGCCTCCGCGGTCGTTGAGTCGGTTGACATCCCCGTAATGTGCAAAATGAGGCTGGGTGTCAGCAACAGCAAGCTTAATGCGGTCACCTTGTCTCGACAGCTCGAAGAAGTAGGTGTTGCGGCAGTTACCATCCACGGTAGAAGTGGAGAGAAGAAGTGGGGTATCCCTGTCAACTTTAATGGGATTCGCGAGGTCGTCGAGGCACTCTCTATACCAGTCGTAGCGAATGGTGGCATCTTCACAGGAGCTGATGCGAGGGTTATGATCGAGAAGACAGGTGCAGCCGGAGTCATGCCCGGCAGAGGACTCATAGGAAACCCATGGATTGTACCCGAGATAATTGCCTCTCTGTCCGGAGATGATTACGCCTCACCCACGATCAGCGAGAGAAAGCTGATCTGCCTCCTCCACATGAATTACATGTGTGAATATTACGGCGACATGAGTGCTGCGGTGAGAATGCGGAGGATACTGCCCAAATACTTCACAGGGTGCAAAAATCTTAGAGTCCTAAGGCAAGACATCAATGGCGCAAACACTCCTAGCCAGGTCGTGCAGTTGCTGGACAGGATCAAGAACAATGACCCCCACGGGATCTATGACGACTTTTCACCCAAATGATCTTGTGTTTGATGTGGTCGATCCTTGACCCATGCGAGTATGACAACTCCATCTATAAAGGCAAAAACAAGATTCAGTAGTATTGGCACGTTAAAGCCAAAGTTGTCAAACAATATCCCTCCAATTATCGGTGCGGGGAGTCCGAGGAGTCCACGGAACGTCGAGAAGCTCCCAAGCGCCTGTGCCCTCTTCTTAGGATCCACGTTCGCGGCTATCCACGCTTGCTCCGCGGGCATCCAAAACGCGTTCGCCAGCCCCATTATGAGATTCGCTATGACTACAACGACGAACTCTTTGGAGAATAACATCATACCTAGCATTATGCAGGCCATGAATTGTGAGGTGGCCATGAATCTGCTATAGCCAAACCTGTCGGCGAGGCGTCCTAGGGGAACCTGCGCTATAGCCATAGTCAACGTCATAGCTGCTGTATAGACGCCGATCATACCAGGCGTGTACCCGTAGCCTGCGTTGAGCATCCCGCTAAGGAGTCTTAAACCCATCCCGAAAGCAACGAGGTCGAGCCCCATTGCTACGTAGAAGCCTCTGAGTTCCTTAGGGGGGTTAAGGGCCATGACTGTTGATGTCAAGGTCTTCTCCCAATCCAATTTCGCTGGAGCCTCTCTACGCGTCTCTGGCAACCTAAGCCAGACTAGAGCGAGGCTAGTAAAAGCAAATACTGTCGCCGCTATGTATACGACTCCGTAGCCGAAGGCGTCAGCGATGTAACCTGCCCCGAGAGTACCTATCAAGCCAGCACCGGTGTAGCAAGCACCCATCACGCTGTAAACGAAGCCAAGCTGACTAGGCTCCGCTGATTCAGCTACGAGGGTACTCCACACCGAGACAAGGCTATTCGATACACCGAACAGAAGCATCGCTACGAAGAGGAAGTGCCAACTCTCCGCATACAGTACTAGTAAAAGTGCCAGAACCACTACGACCTCCCTTAGCACTAGAAGCCGCTTCCGACCGAGGGCGTCACTGATTACCCCAAAAGCAGGTTCAAATAACAACTTGGTGAGGTCTGATAGGCTTTCAAGTGTCCCGATCTGCTGCATGTCGAGACCAAAGTTAAGCGCAAAGGGTTGCCATACAACTGCCCTGATGTTATCACGGATACCGCGCAGAGCCGAAGCTGCTGAGAGCACGAACAGATTCCCCCAGCTCTGCACTCGATCCCTTATACCCATGCGCATCACCCGTGAACATTTCGTTGAACTTCATTGGTACCCGTCACCGCTATTTAGAAGTAGCGAAAAATACTTAATTCCGCACTTAGAAATGAAGTCTTATAAATTTGCTAAATCTGCTTTATTTGAGGCTTAAATCAGAAAATAACTTAGAAAATAGACCTATTTAGTTGTGTGTTCAATCATCTAATAATGTTAAGACGTCAAATTTCAAAGTTTACTCTACCCCAGCAGGGTTTAATCATCTTTGATCGAGGCTCGTTTTGTAGAATATTTCTGGATGGTAGCAAGAAACTCGTTTCATTTTGGATTAAATCTTCCTGCTAATTTAAGCATCCTCAAAGCCCTGAATGTGATCCACTTTCTCTCCCTTCCCTTGGAGCCAAATTGGGCGTCGAGAGGCCCCGGTGAGTTCTCGAGTATCCACTTGCCCGCGTCATTCCTCTTCCCAGTGACAAACTCAACCGCGTCGTCAACCTCATTACCTCTGACATTAAGCGAGAGCATCGTTGAGACTATCTCAATAACGTCGTGGTAATATGTTAGGGGGGCGGTGAAGCGTTGGGGGCGTGTGTTATTAGTGGTGATGGTTTTAGACGGATCGTGGCTGCTCCAAATAAGTCGATGGGAGAGAATGAATTCTATGCCCCTATTCCGAGCCTTCACGGCCTCAGTGGTCCAGAAGTTTCGGGGGACGATCGTCATCGCACGAAGTAGGTTTGTCACTCCCCAGTAGCAGGTATGTCTCGCCCAACACCGCTCCCTGTTCCCTCTGTATGGAAATACTTGGGGGGGTCTCCAGTCTCCATCGTCGAATCGTTGGTACTTGATGAGCCAGTCGAAGGCGGAGCGGATCTCGGGACGTGAGTCGAAGCCGAGCCTACAGAGTGACCAGATCATGTTACCCATGAAGCAAGGCATCAGATACTCTATATCTCTACCAAAGCGAACAGCGAATGTCCCATATTTACTGCTGTATGCATTTTCTAGGATGGCTTCGCCGAGTCGCTTCACCCTCTCGTCTCGGGAATCGGCACTTACCTGAGCTAGGAATAGTAGCTTCCAAGCTGACCCTCTATACTTTGGCATATACCCAGCGGCGACAGCTGGAGCTCCCCACTTCTTAGCCGTTACCTCATCAGTGTAGCCACCATCCTGATTGAGATTTTGGAGTAAACTGGAGATCGGTGGGGTTCTCATAGCCCTTTCAATGGTCTCTCTAGCCTCAACTTTACTTGGGGTTTCGAGGAGGTCAACTAATGTGTTATACCTTATCCAAGGTTGGCTCGTTTCAAGCAGCCAGTCGATAACTGGACCTTGTCTCATCACAGCTCCCCACATAAAATGATAGGTGAATCATGGCTGTAATACACAGTTCTAAGAAAGTATATCACAATTAAACAATCATCTCAGGCTTAATATGGGGTGCTCTATACACCTTGCTTAGATAAACTCGAAAAACGCCCCTAAACAGTTTTCAGCTAATTTTACTGGCGTTTATTTTAAAAACTAACGTGGTAACAAGTATCCGATCGGCAATGCCCCTAAACAAAGAGCGAGCTAAGAAGATCATGGAGAAATCCGGTGTAGACGTAATAGTAGCCGCGTCACCCTCCAACGTCTTCTATGTCTCAGATTACTATAGCACAGGGATGCAGCTAGGCTGCAGGACGCAGGGGTACGCACTACTCCCACTCGACGCGGAGCCAGCCCTCATAGCGCCGCTAGCCGAAGCCGACCTTGTAGCGGAGAGCCTATCGTGGATACACGACGTGTACTGGTATGGCTGCCTTAAGATCAACGTGTCAAAGAACACTAAGGCCTCGGAGATTACTCAGCGGATCATCGAGTCGATGAACACGGCGACAGAGCAGACACCCTGCGACTCACTCGTAATCGCTGTCACAAAGAGAGGACTAGCGAAGAAAACCATAGCCGTCGACAGCTTGGGTCTAAGCCCGATTCGCTGGGAGACTATAAAGAGGAACCTTCCCGACGCCAAGATAGTGGACGGCTCCTGCCTCCTAGAAGAGATAAGGGCAGTGAAAACATTCGAGGAGATCGAACTGATCAAGAAGGCAACGGAGATCACTGAGAAATCGATGGAGGACGCCCTCGAGATAGCGCAGCCGGATATAATGGAGCTTGACATGAGCCAGATGTTCAGTTACAGCGTGGCGGAGGACGGGGGCAGGGTGACCCTCGACCACATAGGTTTTGGCGAAAGGAGTGCTTATCCGAACCCGACTCCTACTACGCATCAGCTCATGAAAGGTGACCTGATAAGGATGAGCCTCGGAGCGACTTGGGGCCACTACCATGGGAATGTCACACGCACTGCGGCTTTCGGTAAAGTTTCAGCGGAAGTGGAAAATAGACTCAAAATAATAATTGACGCACAGGAAGCCGCCTTCGACGCCGCGAAGCCGGGGGTTACATTCGGAGATGTCTATAATGTAGTCCAAAAGGAACTGGAGAAGGGAGGATTAAAGGAGTGCAGCATGAGTCTCGGCCACAGCATAGGGGTGGACTCAAACGAGCGTCCCTGGATAATCCTCAGTGAAAAGACGCACGTCGAGGAAGGGATGGTTATCAACGTGGACGTGCCTTATCTTGACCTCGGTTGGGGCGGACTGGAAATGGAGGATTCCATTGTCGTTACTAAGAAAGGATTAAGACTCCTAACAAATACTGAGAGAACTCTCTATATAATCTAAGTATTATTTCTCGCTACGAGGGCCCGAATAACGGTTTCCGTCTATAGGCTCGCGATCTCAGCTATCTTGGATTTTATCTCTATGGCTCTGGTCTCGAAGATGCGTACAAGCTCTACGGCTTCCTCGGGGCGGGGTTCCTCGGCGTGGCTCGCCTTATAGTCGAGCCAAGCCTGGTAGGCGCGCATGTAGACGCGACCAAACATGGCGCTACTAACTGAGTCAATGAGTCTGCGGTTCATGAAGGCGGTGAAGACGCCGTAATTGCTGCTGAGCTTGTCGTCACTGAGTTCCTCGTCAATGACCTTCTCGATGATGCCGCGCAGAGCTGGCTCCATGGCGACTCAGTAGCCAACTCAGCTTTATTAGCCTTTACAACTTCTCTTTTACTATGAAGGGGCTAATCTCACGTGTATCCCTTCAATAAAGTCGCTCGTTTTATCCTCTAGGATATCAATTGAAATAGGGTGTAGGCGGATTGCTTTTAACATCGTGGCATCTCTAACTTTTAGGGATGATACTTGGACGCAATCACATTAGGCATCATCGGAGTTCTGGTAGTTGTTATACTCGTTATAATTGGTCTCTTCATCACTTCGTATAATCGTCTCTTCCGATTCCGGAACGCGGCGGACGCCGAACTCGGTCAGGTCAGGGTCGCGATGAAGAAGCGGTTCGATATGATTGAACAGCTCCTCGGCGCCGTTCAGGGATACACAAAGTTCGAGAGAGAGGTCTTCGAGAAGGTCGCTACGCTACGTGCCCAAGTGATGAATGCAGGGCCAACGAACCTCGCCGACATACAAAAGGAGAGCGCCAACCTTTTTGGTAGCATCAGAGCAGTCGCCGAGGCTTATCCAGACCTCAAGGCATCAGAGACGGTAAAGAAACTCATGGACGCAATCGCTAGCCTTGAGGATGAGATAGGACGACAGAGATACACCTACAACAACGTGGTGCAGGAGTTCAACACGATGGTTGACACTATACCAACGAACTTCGTTGCTGG
>JBGPRA010000029.1:0-16805 GCA_041489375.1 Bathyarchaeia archaeon
GAAGAGACATTACCAGAATATATTTAATTTTAATTTAAAAGTAATGTGGATGGTGAAAACTGTAAGAGAATACTGTGATAATCACTAAACTCAGGTTAGAGATACACAAATAAAAACCAAGATCCAATTACTATATCGCCGTGCTTGGCCGGCCATGTCCTCTCCTCCTCTCCTTGTGTGTAAGGGAAATCTAGGTTCGTGGGCTCGACGGGGCTTATCCTCTCTTTGCGCGCGCGGGGTTGAGGAGGTGAGGAGGCGCTACACGGGGCTGAAGGCGGTACTTCAACGGGTTGGATCGGAGAGCGCTAAGCGACATCTTAGGAAGCTGTCGGGGAGGGAGGCGATGTTCAAGAAGCAGACGCGCGCGCAATGTGGTCAAGACCCAGATGATGATCGCTGTCGTTATAAGCATCAAACCTACTAGCATCGAACCGATCCCGCACGCGCACGCGTAAAGGAACATCAGACGAGGTTTGCAAGGCTGCGCGCGCGCCACCCGACGCTGCAAGGCACCTCAAGCCACATCCGGTGCTCCATCACCGAGAAGCTGACACCGAGGACCTGTAGCAACTGCATCGCCCCGAGGAGAAACGCTAATGCGAAAGGGGACGCGTTCAAAATGTCCCAGAGGCGAAACAGCCGAAGGAGCGAAGTTACAGGTCATAGAAAACTTCAGGCAAGAAAAAAGAATAGAGCGCGCGCCCCTCTTCAGCGCGTGAGACATCAGAAGACACTCTGTTAAGCATTTGATACACAGGTGCTGTCTGGCTCTAAGTAGCTAGTTAATTTCATTGCTCGCTAGTTGGTAGGCAGTTTTTTAATGTTTAAAGGGATTAAAAATTGATTCAAATGGCAATCGACGTCGTTAATATGCTCGTAGGCATCGTCGTGGGGGTGGTCATAACCGCGCCGATCCTTTGGGTAGCCGGCAGGCTTCTGGTGGGTGCAGCAAAGGCGAGGTTCATTGATGCTGTAATAATCGTCGTCCTCGGCACAATCGCAGGTCAGGTGATCGGACAAATCCTAAGCGGCACAATAGGTGCTCTGGTCCAGCTAGTCGTGATACTGTTGCTGATCAAAAAATACTATGAGTGCGACTGGCTGAGGGCTTTGGCTGTGGCAGTCATCACAGTTGTGCTGCTCATCTTCGTCTCTGCGGCGTTGGCGATGATCGGTTTAGCAATCTTCGCACCCGTCAACTAACCCCACCTCTTCGCATGCATGAGGTGCTATGAGTGATGGTTGGGAGAAACGGCTGCCCCTTTACACGCGCTCTTCGTCTTCGCCGCCTCCTTCCAGAAGCCGTTGTCATTGACTGGGACTAACTCCAAGCCACACACCCTCAGGTTCCGCTCCCTCTCCTCGGCAAGGTCGCGGCTCCAACGATGAAGAATATAATAGAACTCCGCGACGTTGACAGTGCTCACTCGATTTTCCAAACCGATAGCGATTTCCTTACCCCGTCCGGAATAGGGTTTTCAGTCAATAGCCCATACTTCGGGGCCTTATTGATGATGTGAGCGTCGTTTGTGACGATTATGGGTTTGCCGTGTTTAAGGGCCGTCGCGATGAGGAAGCCATCCCCCAGGGGGATGTTCTCAGCCCCAGAGATATTCAAGCCGTTAACCGAGGTCTCCACCACCTTCAAGCCATCCATGACCAGAATCATCTTATCCATGAGGGCCTTGAGTGGCCTGACTCTGTAGAACCAGTAGAGTGTATTATAGGTCTCCAGGATCGTGGTGTACGTCACGTGGAGGTCGATCTCCCCCGCCAGGGCTCTCTCAACAGTTTTCCACGCAGCGCTGTGGGCTGGGCTTTCATCGTATAGGGCATAAGCGAGAATGTCAGCGTCAAGCAGTCTCAACCCGTCTCCCACCATACTGGTCTCTGACTTCGGAGAAGTCTGTCGATACCCTTGACTTGTCGCCTGTTAGGTGGATGCCCTCGATCCTCTTGGCGAGGTCGTGGCGGTCTCCTGTGGCCCTAAGGATGATTGTGTTCTTGTCCGCGATCTCTACGCTGAATGTTCTCTTGCCTATAATCCTCCTTATCTCGGCGGGGATGATTATTCTCCCCTTTTCATCTATGTTAACTGTTTCTCCCACACCCACATCCCACATCCACTTATAAAATTGGGCTCTTAAACCTTACGATGAGGGGTTCAAGAAAGCCCATAACTTTCGCGCGCGCATCTGGAAGTACATCAGGTCCCAATTCGCTGAGCTTCATCCACCCTACAAGACGCGCGCGCGAACGGTGATAAATACGCGTTGAAGCCTTAGGTTTTTGGGGTTTTTCTCCCCGTGAGGTTGTAGAGCATAGGTATCAGGAGCACCGCCGTGAGGAGCAGTCCCTCCTCTGTGAATAAGGGATAGTCGATTTTAGTCACAACGCTGAAGTCGGGTGGAGCCGTTGCCATCTTAAAGCTTGGGGAAGCCCCACGCCGTTGCCCAGCACGATGTTAAGAGCGAATCTGACGGATATGTCGTACGGGTAGATGGGCCACAGTATAGGCGTCAGTCCACTGAAGTCGAGGACTATGTGGGAGGCGACCACGAGAAACGCCAGGATGACGATTCTCTGAGGGGCTAGTCTGTAGTGCCTGGTGACCAGTAGGATGGGGAGGAAGAATAGAGCCATAATTACAATTGAGTGACTGAAGCTTCTGTGGATGCGCGCGCTACTCTTAGGCAAAGTAACCAAGCACTCGAAGCACAGATTCAGTCTCTTCAAACCCAGATGACGCAGAAAATCGAACAATTAAATGACTTAACGAATCAGCTTAACACTGCAGTCGAAGAGAAAACATCGCTACAAGCCCAATTAGCCCAGATACAAAACTAGAAGCTATGTTCATTGGAGTCTTGCTAGGTGTTGCTATCCTTATAGCTATGTACTCGCCTCTATATAATTCAGAAGTTACCTCATTGAGGTAGCACACGCGCACGCGACCTGTTATATACACGTGTTTGTTTTTCTACTTAATTAATGGGCATTACGAAGAGAGATATGAATGCTTACGTCTTATGGTAGGATAGATTTGATTGCTGTCGAGTGGCGTTAGCGTGGAAGCCTTTTTAATTTATCTGATAGTGGGTTTCTGCGTACTCCTGATAATTGGATTATTTGTATTACCCACCGTGCCTACCCTAGATTATTCTAATCCCATTTACGTCGATATCCCACATACTGAAAAGGAGTACGTCACTAAAACTCGAAAAGTGATATCCGAGAAAATTCCCCTCGGCGCGGTCACATTCAAGAAAATAGATTTTTCACTCTCTCAAGGGCAGACGACAACGATTCGGTGGTCAGCCACAAAGCGGGTTTCGTTGGTTGCGGTGATGAGGCAGTCCGCTTATGATAGTTTCTATAAGAGTATAGTGCTGACATTAGGCGCGGCTGGTGCCTCCGCCTTTTTTAGTGGGGGTCTTTCGATTCCGATTATCACATCTCTGCTAATTCCAAGGTTACCAGACCTGTTGAGGAGTGTGGGATCTGTTGATTATTATACTCTCAACTCTTTGGGAGATATGAAAACTCTGAATTTAGGAGCGGGACCATATGCAGTCGTGATATTCAGCGTGCACACACGTGCGGGCACATCTATGATCGACGTCACATTCGATTATCAGGTTCTTGAGGACGTGGTTAAACATCGAACTGAGACTCATTATCCTTCTAAGAAAATTACCGTATGGCAGTGGCTGTTTACGAAAGGCTCTAAAAAGCCAGTGGCGCAGGTAAGATCGTCCTAGTCAATTCTAATCATTCTTTCACCCGCGCAAGCTTTTTAGTAAATAATTCTTTTCAAAAAAGGATAAAAGTCCACACTTTGACGTTGAGATCGGTGGAGGGCACGCGCGCGCGATGAGGCAAACGTAACCGACGTCTACGGCAACTCTTTTTGGAGAGGTGAACTGGGGCAGGCCAATTGTAACATCTATAATGGTCTCTGGATACTTAGCTTGTCAGGGATCCAGGCGAATTCGACAGCTCCATTAGCGATAAAGGAGGTTCTTCCAGGGGTTGCGTCTAACTACGTTGGGGCTACTGGTAGATGTACTCTCGAAGAGACTGGCGCGAGAAAAGGAGCCGACTACGTTTTTTATGCGTATTTCGAAGTCGAGGGGCGAGTTATTAGTTTACCTTGTGGGAGCTATGAATGGAAGAAAAATACTTTCACTTGGAACAATGAATTATTCGGGGGTTCATAAAACAGCATATACCATAACTCGCGCGCGCGACTTGCATGAGTTGTACGTCATACGTGCATAGAGCTTTGATCAGTTAAGGTTCATCTTGTACGCCTCCTGATTTTTCTTTGATATGAAGCCAAGATACATGGTCCTGATCGTAGCAGCTATCGTAGTAGTTGCATTTGTCGGCTGGTTGGTCTGGGATAATAAGCCCAAAACACCCAGTGAGGGCGTAGAGGTAGTTGCAAGTGGACTGAGCGTCCCATGGGCGCTAGCCTTCGCCTCAAACGGCGACCTCTACTTCACCGAGCGCATCGGCAGAGTATCGGTGATACGGGGAGGAACGATCCAGGTTCTGGCTGAGCTGCCCGTCGAAACAACCTCAGAGAGCGGTCTCCTGGGGATAGCACTCAGCCCCAACTTTTCCTCAGAACCCGACATCTACCTATACTACACCTACAGGGACTCCACCGGCTTGTGGAACCGGGTGGTGAAGACGAGGGAAGGGTCCAGGGGCTTGGCGCCAGAGGTTATAATCATTGACAAGATACCCGCTGGCTCCATCCATGATGGGGGTAGGATAAAGTTTGGACCCGATGGCAAACTCTACGTGACAAGTGGCGAGACCGGGGCGGGTGAAAAGGCGCAGGAGCAATCCAGCCTCGGGGGCAAGATACTTAGGGTGAACTTGGATGGCTCTATACCCTCTGACAATCCCTTCAAGGATTCACCTATTTGGAGCCTCGGCCACAGGAACCCTCAGGGCCTCGCATGGTCCGAGTCCGGCGCCTTATACGCCTCCGAGCACGGACCTAGTGGCGAGGGTGGGCTCTTCGCTCACGACGAGATAAACTTGATCAAGCCGGGCGCCAATTACGGCTGGCCGAGATACGCTGGCTACTCAAGTGCCTCGACGTATGTGAGCCCGATCTATTCGACGGAGTCTGAGACGTGGGCGCCGTCGGGCTGCACCTTCGTGATGTCCAACAGGTACCCGGGTTTGAGGGGGAGCTTGCTAGTCGCCTGTCTTAGGGGGAGAGGTGTCAGGTTGATCAAGCTGAATGCATCTGGAGACCGTGTGGACTCGGTGACAACGTTGATGACTGCATATGGTCGGGTCAGGGAGGTCGTGGAGGGCCCCGACGGGTACATCTACTTTGCCACGAGTAACCGCGACGGTAGGGGTGTCCCTGCGTCGGACGATGACAAGATACTTAGAATAGCATCACTTGATGGGATTGGGTAGCATATCGCGCGCGCAAATGAGTTTTAAAAAAAGAGGTAAAAAGGCTATTTCCACATCTTTCCACGGGTTTCCTCAAATACGTTTGAATGCCTTATTATCCTGTGAACATGGTGAGAAGTGATGCTGCTTAGAGAAGCGGTTATTATGTCTCTGCTTCTGACAGCTTTATCAGCTGACTCCCTGGGACTGATGCAGACGAGCCCCAACCTGAATAGTGGCACCCAGTCAAAATCTGATATTATCCTCGCCTCCCTTAGCAACCTCCAGGTCGTCGCCGCGCAGGAGTTAATGAGTCTGCAGGGTACATCACAAGCTGCATCACTCCAGGAAAAATACCAGGCAGCTGAGGCTGCCCATGAAGCGTGTGTGAGCCTCTCACAGCAAGGTCAGAGTAGCCAGGTGGTGTCGAAGGGGCTTGAAGCGATGGCGCTGTATAGAGCGATGCTCGAAGCCGCCTCTTTGAATCACTCGGACCCCAATTTGGAGGCGTCAGAGCGCATAATATTCCTTAAAACAGCTGCCAACCGTCTCATTAAAACCCTGCTTGGGATCGAGTCTAGGGTGGCACAGGCGAATAAACTTGGGTACGATACTGCAGGGATCGAGTCTACTCTCACGGAGATAAGACAGTACCTCAAGGACGCATCAACGGCTTTAGAGATACCTGATACGGGGAAGGCTGAGAGCCTGTTATCCACCGCGAGGGCTGAGCTTGGGAAGCTGAATGCAAAACTCAGTAACCTAACAGATGAGATCCAGTCTGCTAGGGCGGGTCAATACGTCGCAGCGGCGAAACAACGCGTAACTGAACTGAAGACCCAAATCCTGGCGAACACACCTAAACTGTCATTTAACGCCTTGAGCGCCTCGACCACCGCCGTAGACCAGGCTCAAATAAGACTCATGGCTGCCGAAACCTTCTACAAGGAAGGCTTAGTCAATGAGACGATCCAGAACCTCGTAGGTTTCAGCGCGAAGGAGCAGCAAGCCATAGAGATACTCAAAAACTCAGGTGTAACGGTTAGCTCCATAGACACGCCGTGAGATAACTCACACACGACATAGATATAGTAAAAAATAGATGAATCAATATACATTGGAGACACGGTAATTGGGCAGGAGAAACGCAGCTCTGGCGTTGGCCATACTCGTTCTAGTCTCCACGCTGCCCATCGTTAAAGCAACCGTACCAACACCACAGAGCCTATCGATCGAGCTCCACCCCGACGGGTTCGCCTCCGTTGTATACACTCTCACAGTCGACCAGAAGATACCCGAGGCAAACATCACCACCTTCGGGCAGATACTTATAGACCTCGCGGTGGTCGACGCGGAGAACCTTCCCCTATCCTACACCATGAAGGAGGCCGTGCTTAGGGTCAACACGCTTGGCACCGACACCGTAAAGATCACTTACACAACGCAAGATCTGTCAAATAAGGATGGGAGATTCTGGGTCATCAACCTAACGACCCAGATCAAGACGACGATCCTCCTCCCAGCCAAGGCGACACTCGTAGAGTTTGACCCGATCCCCGACCTGATGGAGAGCCAAGGTGATAAAGTGCTACTAATCATGCCCCAAGGGTCAATCAAGATAACATACGTGACCAGCGTCATAGGGACAAAGGAGTATGCGCAAGTCGTGTTAAGGGACGCCGAAGACATGATAGATGAGACTAAATCTCAGGGCATCCTTATCAAGCCCGCAGAGGACCTGCTCCAGCAGGCTCAAGCCGCATTCAACCAAGGCGACTACATTAAAGCCGAGACACGGGGAAAGCAAGCCAGGGAGGTCACCCTCCAGATCAAGGAAGATCACTCTCAGGCAAAAGCGAAGATAGAAGCCGCTGAGAACGAGATCGCCCAGGCTGAGAAGGAGTCGAGGACAACCCTGATCGAGGAGGCGCGGCAGCTGCTTGAGGAATCAAATACCAAGTTCAACTCCGGCAACTACACCCAAGCCAGCGTCATAGCCGACCAAACCTCAGCTAAGGCGAATGCCTCCGAGGTGCCGTTCCCGACGACGACCGTCGTCGGAGCCGCTTTAGGACTAGCTGTGCTAGGCGCATTATATGTACTGGCGAGGCCTAAGGCTGTGAAGCATAAAACGCCGAGGGAGAGGAAGCCCATCGATGTAGAGAAGCACCTGAAGAGGGATGACCTCCGCGAGGACGAGAAAGACGCGATAAGGATAATCTCTGAGAACAACGACGAGATACCCGAGGCTGAGCTCTACACCAAACTCTCGTTGCCAAGGACGACGACGTGGCGCCTTGTCAAGAGACTAGAGAAGATGGGGATAGTCGAGATAACCAAGGTAAGAAGGTCAAACTTGATACGCCTAAAGAGATGACTTCGAAGCAATATAGAGGTAAAAAATATCCCGTTAAGTCAATGATTCTATTTTTTTGATTATTTTTTATTTTTGGTTTGATTGGAAAACCTTTTTTAGTAATGGAAGATTTTTTCCAGCCTTTTCCACGGGTTTCCTAATATAGGATTTATGGCCTCCCTTAGTTCGAGGTGTGAAAAGAATTTGAATAGAAAGAGTAGCGCCCTCGCGGCGATGTTCGCGTTCTTAATCGTAGCATCGAGCCTTGTGGCCCTGAATGCGGTGCCACTACGAGCAGACAACCAGTTAACACTGGCGTCGACAAACGACTCCATCAAGCCAGTAACTGCCAGCGATCTTGTCAACACGGCTGAGCAGATACCACTCGAAGTCGAGGAACTAAGGAAGAAGATTCCAACAACATTCGAGGAGGCGAACGCAGTCATACCTGCTAGACGAAACAAGTATCTCATGTGGACCCACGACCTCGCTCACGTGATGTGGGGGGTCTACGGCGGTGGCCACTTCGTGGGCACCGACAACCTTGGCAAACATGCCTGGGGGATCTATGGTAACGGCTACTTTGCAGGCTTCTACGACGAGCACTTCTTCTGGGGCAAATTCAGCAACACTGAGTGGAAGGCCCAGGGTCTATTCGGTATGCGTTCCTGTTACGGTAGATACACATTAGCGCCGATGCCCGTGTTAACATCAGCAACCCCATAGAGACTTCGCGCGCGCGAAACTCAAGCTGTTTCTTTAGGTGAAGTTCCTACAGCTTCAAGGTCTCCTTCCCAAGTTTTATTAAATTTTTATCGTTGATAATCACCAATTCTTTTATCTCCGATTTCAAATGAAAAAACGGATTATTTAAAAATAATGTGTTCACACGCGATAAGATTATTGTACGTAGCTTATGCAAAAGTTACTGTGTATTTAGATTTTAATAACAGGTAGGATTGTGGATAAGGCTATAGCCTCGTGAGACTATACGCGAAAATGATATATCACTAATCTCGCGCGCGCGTGACTGGGGGTAATTTCTTATATCGCGGCAATATTATTCTTATGTGGGTAAATATAATTGTCTGTGGTAGAAATCGACGATCGGGGTAGATTCACCATACCCAAGGAGATTGGATTAAGAGGGAGAAGGGCCGTAGTCCTCTCCGCAGGCTCCTTCTTCGTCGTCGTCCCCCTCCAGGGAGACCCCTACGATTACGCGAAGGGGTGGCTTAAAACGGGGAAGAGCGTGAGGGACCTCAAAGACCTATCCGAAGCCGCAGCCTCTGACGACGCGTATACGAGGGCGAAGAGGAGAAAATAGCATGCTGATCGAGACCGATGTAATATATGCCTTCGTCAAAGAACTGGATAGGCTAAAACCGGTCGCCGACAAAATCATCTGGAGGATCAAGGAGGGGACGCTTGGCGAAGTCTACGCATCCCGTGAGGCCCTCCACGAACTCTACTACGTCTCCATCAGGGAGGGGGTAACGCTCGACGAGTACATCCACCGAGCGGCCGCCCTCACATCTATCGATAACCTCAGCTTCCTCCCAACAACCAGCGAGGTAGATCTGCTCGCCTTTACACTCATGAGACAATACGGCCTAAGCTCAATATTCGACGCTTACCACGCCGCGACGACGCTGAACCAAGTCGCCGACCACACAATCGTATCAACCGACCACGTCTTTGACAGGATACCCGGCCTCAAGAGGGTTGACCCAAACACCCTAATCGATTAAACCAACTGCGCGCGCTCCTTGTCTCGTATGCAGTTCTCGATATGTCGTCGCAGGCGGCGTTGAAGGTCTCCATGGTTCTCAGTAGTTTGTCGCGCTGGTTGAGGGTTGGCTGTAGCTTGGCCTTGAGGGTAAGGAGCATCACAGAAAAAGTTATGGGGAATATATTTAATTGGCTGTGTTTACCCCTTTCAGCTATCTCCAATTCCCCCCACGACTAAAGTCGTGGGCTTCCTTGAAGGTCTGATCGTGAGCGATAGAAAAGGGAAACCAAGAGAAACCTTGGTCTCAATACTTACATTTGAAAAGGCAGCACAACATCTACTAACCGCTCTGTTTTTTCTAGTGGACATACCTGGCATTGGCAAACCAGACATCGGCCCAAACATCAGCATTAGCTACGAAGCGATGGCGCTTGTTAATTTACTCCTTTTTGGGGCTTTTTCACTGGGGTTGCTGGGGAAAATCTGGGGTGCACATTGGTCGCTGAAAATGATTGGGGGCTTAGCCGCTGCGGATATTCTTTTAGAAGTCCTTTTTCATGGCTTCTTCTACCTCACCGTATCGGTCCTAGTTTCAACCCTGCTAATAATACTAGTGAACTACCCATGCGCGCGCGGTGGGGGAGTGAGATGAAAGTGGATCCGTTTGTTGATGAACGGATTCTCTGTGGGTCCAATTCATCCCATGGCTAAAGTCATGGGCCTTCTTGAACCCGCATCGTAAATAAATACGAATATAAGCCTAGGTTTTACATAGTTAAGTTATGAAATAATCTTCCGCAAATCATATCTCTAGAAAAAATTGTTATTCGAATGCTGTATCTCGAAGATAGGAAAATAATAAGGACGCAATGTAATATGAGTCAAAAATGTACCGAATGTGGAGGAACATTAGATATCCCCAAAGATGTCGAGAAAGGAGACATTTTTAGCTGTCCCGACTGTGGAGTCGACTACGTGGTAGAGTTAGATGGAGATGGTAAAAAGCAAGTAAAAGAGCTTAACCTAGAGGAAGAGGATTGGGGCGAGTAACACCTATTACTTCATAATCACCGCCTCCAGCTTCACCTTCAACGACTTATGTGGATCCTGAGGTAGATTCCGTGAATCTACCTTGGCGACCAATACCCTCAGGCAGAATAAGCAGACTCGAGGCTCAGATGCGGAACAGCCCTAGGGATAGCAGGGATAGCCGCTACCCCATAGATCTTCCTTAAATGTATAGAAGTTTGTGAGTGCGAATACCGTCAAAGCAAGTGTGGCTGTGACTATGTTTACTGATGGACTAATCGGCGATGCCATCGTACATCAGCCAGCTAGTCTATGATAACCTATCTTGACCCGCGTTCATGCAGGGTGATTCATTCGCGCATCGCTTATCCCTCATCTGTGGAAATCTGCATCTACGGTTTAGAACAGGCGGAGTGATGAGACTCACACCTGCGAAACGCGCGCGCACGCGACTCAACTTGAACTGCTTACGTTACAGCCCAGCCCACCTTACGTGGGCGTCGGTCTTCTCGAATCCTTGGCGCGCGCGCCTCCTCAGGGCGTGGGTGTGAAGGGCTTCAACCTCTCAGGCTATTACGCAAGTTCACTGCTAAGAATATGAATAGATGGCGAGGGGAGGAAGCAACCACATAGACCAACGGCGAGCGCTTGCACAATTCGTTATCTCTCCAAATTGGTTTTTTGAGATATCCTGGGAACGTTTCTCATAGGAGCGCGAGTAGCATCTACCTTCTCCCCCATATATGTTTAATAGGTCAGATATCATAAGTAAGTTCATGTTTAAAAAAGCGAGATTGACTGCGTTTTTTTTAGTTTTCCTATTATCAATCAGCCCATCGATAGGTATCGTCACCGCTGCGACTGATGTCCCGCTGCCGGGAGCACTGGTAGTAGCCAGCGGAGAAAAGGGGGACGGCTACGGCATAACAAACGAATTGGGGAAGTACCTCATCGAACAGGGCCTGGGTGCTGGCATCTATAACGTGTCCGCATCATACGAAGGCTACATCAGCAAGGAACTCAACCAGATCTCAGTTCAAGCAGGGACTGAAACACCCAACATCAACTTCCTCCTCCTCCGCTCCGGAGGCATCTCAGGCAAGGTAACAGACTCGGTCACCGGCCAAGGCCTGAAGGACGTGATGATAATCGCCTCAAGCAAAACTGGAGTCGGCTTCGGCAACTACGGTGCAACTGACAGCGACGGCAACTACAAGATCATCACAAATCTAGAGACGGGCACATACAACGTAACCGTATTCTTCCCCAAGGGGTATCTCTCGAAAGAGGTGTCGGGAGTCTCCGTGACCGCGGGTGTTGAGACGAAGAACGTGGACCTGGCCCTAGTTAAATCCGGTGTGATCACGGGGAAGGTAACCTCAGCTGCTGGAAGTCAGCCGCTTGAAGGGATCACCGTACTAGCGATGAGCGGTAGGGGAATTGAAGGCATGGGCTTCGCCCAGACGGACGCTAGCGGCAACTACCGGATAGATAGCGGCCTAGAGACGGGCACATACAACGTAACTGTAAGCTTCCCTAAGGGGTATCTCTCGAAAGAGGTGTCGGGAGTCTCCGTGACCGCGGGCGCCGAGACGAAGAACGTGAACCTGGCTCTCGTCAAATCTGGAGTGATCACGGGGAAGGTAACGTCCACTGAGGGGGGTCATCCACTAGCAGGAATCACCGTCATCGCGATGGGCGAAGGCATGGGCACCGCCGAGACGGATGTTAACGGTGTCTACCGGATAGAGAGTGGCCTGGACACGGGTACATACACCGTGACCGCGATGTCAGGCATGAGCATGGACTCCGTTTCGGATGTCGAGGTCACAGCGGGGCAGGAGACAGCAGGCGTCGACATGACCCTCACCGTTACGCCTTCGGGTGTGATAAGGGGCAGAGTAACCGACACGAATGATCAGGGAATTGAGGGGGCAGATGTCTCCGCGTCCGGCGATGAGGGCTCCGGATCTGCTGAAACCGATGAGGAGGGCTACTATGAGATCTCAGACGGATTAGGAACAGGCACCTACACCGTCAGTGTAACCAAGTCGGGCTACGTCGATAGCGAAAAGACGGGGGTCGAGGTGACCGTGGGAAGCGTCACCTCCGACGTGAACTTCCAGCTGGAATCTGTACCAGTCGAGCAGTCAGGTAAGATCTCGGGCACAGTCATGGGCGAAGCCAACCCGATAGCGGGCAAAAAACAATCAACAATCAGCTGCACCCTAGATAAACCAACAATAAAAATCGGCGAATCGATCAAAGCATCTGGAGCCATCAACCCAGCGGTCTCAGGCGCAGCCGTTTCCCTGACCTTCAAGAAAGACGCCACAAGCGTCTCCGTAACAGCGACAACTGGAGCAGACGGCAAGTACAGCGGCACCTATTCGCCAGCCTCGACCGGCTCCTGGAGCGTAGCAGCGTCATGGTCTGGAGACACAGTGTACAGTGGCGCAGTGAGCCAGCAAACTGCATTCACGGTGGGCATCGATTGGACCGGCACCTGGAACACGACCTTTGGGGTTGAGGGACCAGTACTCACCCAGAACGGAGATGTTGTGAAAGGGACCTTCGGAGCCTACAATGAGGGGACTGTCAACGGGACGGTCTCAGGTAACAAGCTTAGTGGAACGTGGTCATATCCCCCCTCAGACGATGCAGGTAACTTCGAGTGGACCATGTCAGCGGACGGCAAGTCGTTCACCGGAAAATACTGGCGTGAATCTCCCGACGACTTCACCGAATGGAACGGCAAACGCGTATTGCTTGCGCTGAGCACCATCACATGTGTCGTTTCACCATCCACCATCAAGGTTGGTGAGTCGGTGTCGGCCACTGGCGCGATCTCCCCAGCGGTCGGGAGCGCCTCTGTAACTCTCCTCTACAAGATGGGCTCTACGGAGGTATCTAGGCAGGCCACTACTGGGACAGATGGCAAATACAGTGACAGCTATTCTCCGAGCGCCGCGGGCTCCTGGACCGTGACAGCGTCATGGAAGGGGAATACTCAGTACAGTGGGGCCGCCAGCCAATCGGCTGCCTTCACAGTCAACCAGGCCCCCACAACAGGCGGACTGAAGGTAACCGTCCTTGACAGCGCAGCGAAGCCCATAGTAGGAGCAAGCGTCTCATCCACAACCGCGCCAAGCGGCCAGTCCGCGTTAAGCGGTGTCACCGGGTCAGATGGCTCGATCAGCTTCGCCAGCGTTGCTCCGGGCAGCTACACGGTGCAGGCGACTATGAGCGGCTACACCACCAACACTGGGACAGGCAGCGTTGTGGCGGGCAGCAGCGTCAGTGTCTCGATCACCCTTCAAACCACACCGAGCAGCGGCGGTGGGATACCCGGGTACCCCATCGAAGCGCTGATTATGGGGATCGTGATAAGCGCCGCCTTCTTGATGCTGTTGAGGAAGCGTGTCCCCTCTACCATTCACCATTTCTAGGAATTTAACGCGCTAAACATAAATCAGTTTATTCCGAAGGGAGATCCTTTTTCGATCACTTAGTTTGAATTATTTAATGGTGTTCATTTACGTCTTTACGTTAGTATGGAGAGAAATATGGATCAAATAGTATTCGCGCGCTAACATTTTTTCTATTCTATCAAATGCCATTCACCGTCTACCTCTATCTCAATCTTCTGGATGATTTTATTTGCACTCTGCATGTCAAATGTGAAGGCTTCGTGGCTTGCTTTATTCTTAGCCTCGTTTAAGGTTTTAGCTTCAACAGTAAAATCTATTCGTTCTAGTTTCTTTGGGTCATCCCAGTCTTCGATGCTATTTCTAAACGCCCTACAGTTGTACTTCATCTTATCCCCCATTATATTCTCCCGTGGCCTCAGGTTTCCTAGGTTTATTATTTTGGTTTTTACTGGTATGCTCGATTAAGAGGGGTAAATCACCAGCTCTTATAGATGCGAATTTCTTAACCACTTAAAACCTTTACTAGTATTTGAAGACCTTTGGAATGACCCTTAGAATATCCGGTCATGTATGAAATGAAGGATCCTCAAAAGAAAATGAGATCAAATGAGGGTAAAACCAGACTCGATGAGCGTACGTTAACCTAAAAACCAACCCGCGCGCGCGAGTGGCAGAAGGAGCATGAATACGCCTTCAAGATCGCCCAGAACGAGGCGAAGGGTCACTTCCAGCGCTGTCCTAAATGCCGAAAGTACGTATGTGAAACCGATTGGAACGAGCAGGATGGACTCTGCGTGGAATGTGCCCCGCGTGAAAACGTTGAGGTGACCGCCGCCCGTGCTGAGAAGATGGTCACAGACATAAGAAAGAAGGCTGAGGAGACAACGGTCTTCACAAGGGAGATCGAGCGTAGACAAACACTCTGCCCAGAATGTGGTAAACCCTCAGGAGGAGGCAAGTTCTGTAATAGCTGCGGTGCCTCACTTACCTTAAACAAGTGCCAGAAATGTGGTGCTATAAACATCGCCGGCACAAGGTTCTGCGGAGAGTGCGGAACAAAGCTCTACTAATTCCCTTCAAGTACAATCGATTTATCTCACATATCGTACGCTAATCTCCCGGATTCTATCTTATAATAGAGTTAAGCAACTGCATCAAAACTGACAACTTCATAACTACTAACCTATCATAAGTAACTCATTTTCATCTGCAAATACCAACCAGATCTAGCGCGCCATTGGATGAGACGCTTGGAAATTTTTAAAAAAAAATATGTAGCTTGGATATAAGTGATCGAGCAGCGATGGCGCGTGCGCCTTCTACAGGTCTGATCTACTCAAGCCTCACGTGGATGAGTTCATTGAGCAGCACGCTTAGTTACATTCAGCTGTCTTATCCTCAGCTCCACTGGATACTCAACCGTGGTTACATGGATGACCTAACTCTGCTCCAGCACGCGCGTTTTTTATATTCATAGCATAATACTTAGTTAGAAGTAACATGTCCGGAGAGAAGAAAAAGAAGACAATCGAGGAGAGAGTTGAAACGGCTGGAGAAGTCGTAGGAAAGGAAGTGAAGAAGGGCGCTGAGAAGGCCACTGAAGTAGCTAAAGCCTTCGGGAAAGGTGTTAAGAAAGGAATGGAGAAGACCGGCGAAGCTCTTGAGAAGGATGCAAAGATCGTAGCCAAGAAGACCGAGAAGGCAATCAAGACAGGCGCTAAGAAGGCGAAAAAGAAGGTAGGAAAGAAATAACTCACGCGCGCGCAGGCAGGTGGTCAAGTTACTTACAGCGGTGTATCATCTTCAGGCATAAGTGAGAACGAATTCAAGCTATTTGGGAGTCCATCTTAATCCTCGATGGATAAAAGAAGTAGTTGATGACCCACTCCTTGATCTCGTCCCTTATAGCTCTGAAAGCCGCAAGCTTCTCCTCGTCCTCCTTAGCCTCGGAGGGATCGCTGAAACCATGCTCTATGAAGAAGTCCACGCTGTGCAGCGTCTTAGCGATTACCCCGGGTCGATCACCCTTGGACCTAGATGTGGAGCAGAATGGGCAGGTTAGGCTTGGCGTGTTCATGCAGACCGTCGCCACCACGTCGAAGTCCCACCCTCGATATTCATCGATGCCCTTTGATCTCTGTCTCGAAATGTCTATTCCTATCTCGGCCAAGACCTTGACGGCGAGATGATGAACTTCTGTGGGAGTAGCCCCCGCGCTGTGCACCTCGTATCTCTCCCCGTAGAAGTGTCTAAGGAGCCCCTCAGCCATCTGGGAGCGGGCGGAGTTGTTTGTGCATAGAAACAGTACCCTGACCTTCCCCATTTTAGCCGCCTATGAAGTGTTTCATAGGGTACACATTATATATTTTCCCAATTCGCGTGCTCACTTATCTCCCATTCAACGATGTACTCGAAAGATGCATAATCAACGATGAACTGCTCACGAACATGCGCGACGACACGCATTCTAATTAGCAAAAACCCCATTATATATGGAAAACCGTATGACTCAAGGGTTATTAATGTGCTAGCAGCTGTCGAGGTCATCGGTTACCCCTCATAGTGACCCTAACGCTCGCTGGAAAGGCTATCGGGTATTTCGAAAGCTAGGAGGCACGCGAAGCGACTATCTACTGCATAAATAGAAAAATCGACTGAATCAAATCCAACGCGCGATGAGTTACCTTCTGTTCCTGTCTCCAAACCCGGGAGCACGTGAACCTTCAACAATTGGCTTAAGCCTAAACCGCTTACAATCGCATTTTTTGCATTGAGCACCAGGAACCCCGTGCTCGGACCTGGGATGCCCACAAACGCAAATCTCTTCGCC
>JBGPRA010000030.1:0-16639 GCA_041489375.1 Bathyarchaeia archaeon
CTTCAGCTCCTTTGGCTTGTAGTTGAGTTTGAAGGTGGTACCGTGTTCGATCTCATAGAGTGGCCAGACGCCTGCCTGGACGCCTGCGCGGGCGAGTTCAATGGTTTTTGCAGGGTCGAAGCGCCACCCGACGGGGCAGGGGGATTGGATGAGGATCATCCTGAAGCCCTCGATGTCCTTGGCGTACTTGACCTTCTGCATAAGATCCTCTGGGAAGGCAACGGAGGCGGTCGCGATGTATGGGACGTAGTGAGCCGCGAAGATCATCGGGATGTTCTTCTTCGGCTCGTTTTTACCTCTACTATTCGGGCCGACGGGATTCGTGGTTGTCTCAGCATACTTAGGAGTACCACTGCTCCTCTGGCCACCAGTGTTCATGTAGGCTTCGTTGTCCTTGGTTATCACCAATATGTTCTCGTTGCGCTCAGCGGCCGCGGATAGGCCCTGGAAGCCAATGTCATAAGTACCGCCATCGCCGAAGAATCCGACGGCTTTAACATCGGTCCTGCCGAGGGCCTTGAGGCCGCGGGCGGTGCCGGTCAGGCTAGCACCACCGCCCTCGAAAACTGCACCAGCGCGTGGATGCTTAGAGACCTGGTCTGGACAGCATGGGATGCCGTGCCTGATAAGGTTGGGTCCTAGGACCTTGAAGGTGAGCCTCGCGGCCATTGCGGCACCGCAGCCTTGGCAGGTGCTGCCAGGCGCTATGATCATCTCTTCCATGGGGACCTGGGCTCTCGTCATTCTCTGAGTACTCATTTCACATTACCTCCTAAACCCACTGGATGGGAGCCTCAGGCTTCCCACCCTTAGCGACCTTAAGGGTCTTCTCACCGATCTTGTACACGTCGCCTACACGGACCTCTTTTCCGCTGAGGCCGCCGATGAAGCCGATGACGGGGACCTTCTTATCCTCGTCGTAGAGGGTGCTCCTCATCTGGTGGTAGACTGGGCCCCACATACCCGGTTGGCAACTGCGGTCGAAGACGCCGATGGCACCGACGCTCTTGGCGATCTCCTGGAAGTCCTTCCTCGGGAAGGGCAGGAAGCTCCTGATCTTGACGAGTCCGACCTTCTTGCCGTCAGCCCAGAGTTTATCGATGGCTGCCATGGCGGTTCCGGCGATCGTGCCCATCGCTGTAATGACGCAGTCTGCGCCCTCGACTCGGTATGGCTCGATCATGCCATTGCCGTAGGTGCGGCCGAATTTCTCGCCCCACTCGGCGAAGACCTCCTTGATGACGGTCTCACCGTTGAGAGCCGCCTCGTTGTGCATCTGCCATGGCTTCATTGGGTCACCCTCGCCCCAACCTGCGCCGAAGGTCTTCGGATCGACCTGATCGGGGAGGATGCTCGGCATTGGCTTGTAGGGCGGTAGGAACTTGTCGACCTCCTCCTGTGCTGGGATCTCAACGGGCTCAGCCGTGTAGCTGAGGACGTAACCGTCGTAGCCAATCGCGACTGGGAGGCGAATCCTCTTATCCTCAGCGATCTTGTATGCCATCACCGTTGTGTCGAGGATCTCCTGTGCGTTCTCCACATATATGTGGAGCCAGCCCTGCCACTGCTGCGACATAAGGTCCGAGTGGTCAGGCTGCATGCTCTTTACGCCGCGGTGGACGACCGCCATAACGAGGGGTAGCCTCTTGCTGGCGGTTTCCTGCATTGGGTGGTGCATGTAAAGGAGACCAGGGCCTGATGTGCATGTGAAGCTGCGCGCACCCACCGCTGTCGCTGCCTGGACTATTACTTGGGAGCTGAGCTCTCCTTCGGCGTTAACGAATTCGAAGCCGGGTAGCTCTCCCGATGCATGGATCTCCGAGAGGTACTCGGTGATCGTAGTCTGGGGGGTGATAGGGAAAACAGCTGCAACTCTTACGCGGGCTAGCTTGCATCCTACTGCCGTCGCCTTGTTTCCGACCATTACTTCGTATGACATTTCATTATCCTCCTTAAGCTCCCTCGACCCTCTTCATCTCGATGGCCTTGACTGGGCACTCGTTGGCACAGACACCGCAGCCCTTGCAGGCGCGGTCGATCATCGCGGGCTTGTTGTTTGCCTTCCACTCCAAAGCGGCCTCAGGGCAGAATATCCAGCACGTCTTACATCCGATGCATTTCTCCTCATCAACGACAGGGTAGAAAACGCGCCAGCTACTGACGTCCTTGAGGGCACCATATCCACCGACGTTGAGGTCGACCTGCATCTTCGGGGCAACCTTGTTCTTCGCGGGGACCCAGGAGGAGACCTTCTCGTAGCTCTTCCTGACGGCGGCGATGTTCATGTCGCCTAGCCTTCCAGGGAAGTACTTCTTAATTGCCTTCTCGACGGACTCGACCTTCACGACGCCGGTCGCCTTGGAGAAGGCGCCGAGCAGCGCTGTATTGGTGATGGGCCTGCCGAGCGTCTCCAGCGCGATGCTGGTGGCGTCGACGGTGGCGATGTTGATGTTACCCGCCAACTCACTCTTCTCGGGGGAGAAGGGGACGTTCAGGAGAACCTGGCCGTGTGGCTTCAAGTCGTTGGCAACTGCCTGCTGTAGGCTGATCAGTGGGTCGAAACATAGGCTGATGTCTGGGTTGTGTACTAGTTCTCTCTCTCTTACCCTTCTATCGTCGATGCGGACGTAGGCGGTTAGGGGTGCTCCACGCCTCTCGGTGCCGTACATGGGGATGGCCTGGCTGTACTTGCCCTCCTCATAGGCTGCCGTGGCGATGATCCTAGAGGCGGTGACGGCCCCTTGGCCGCCCCTGCCGTGCAACCTTATCTCAATCACGGGTCATTTTCCCTCAGTTATTCGTTACCACTCTAACTATTGCTTGTTAAAAGAGTAACGATTCCGTAATGATGCTGCGGAGAGGGATTTAAAGGTTGATACTGAAATCTCCATTTGATAAAAAGTAGGGTGATAATTTAAAAAAGGTCTAAAATGACTCGTAAATATATGCAGAAGGTTTAAAATGATTAAAAAATACATCATAATTCAATCAATCATCATAAATAGTGAGGAGTATGTACTCCTATTCCCATAATTTTATGATACTTATCGCCGTCTCGAAGTATTATCGATGTTTCTAACTTAATCCGACAAACAAAGGGAAGAACTGTGTTACTGCGTCTTTGAGAATGGTTTAAGATTTAAATTAGGGTTTGTTAATGGTTTGTGGACCAAGCTTGATGGCGGAGAAGGAGCAGGGTTTCCGCAAGATGCTCGAGAAGAGCATCGTCGAGAACATTCGCATAGAGCATCCAGTTGTGCTGAAGGGTCAATATGAGACGGCCTACAGTCTACTAAAGGACGCCCTCGACACGGGTATTACCCCCTGCCTCGTTGGGCCGCCTGGCGTAGGCAAGAGCCTCCTCGCCCGCAAGGTCGCCGAAGACACTGCCCGAAGCTTTCATGAGGTCTTCTTTGACGAGAACGTTACGCCAAGTCGTCTCATAGGCAGCTTCGACCCTGCCCTCGTCGTACGTAGCGGCAGGAATATCAGCAGTTTCGAGCCCGGCCCACTCATCCGCGCCATGGTCGAGGGGGGACTATTTGTCGCTCATGAGTTGAATCGAGCCACAGAGTTCTGCCAGAACAGCCTTATTGCCCCCCTCGAGGAGAGGCACTATCATCTCTTCCCTCTCGGAATGGTCAAGGCTCAGGAGAGCTTCGCCTTCGTCGCCACCCAGAACCCCATCGAGACCTCAGGAACTTATAGGCTTAGCAAAGTCCTTGTCGACCGCATAGGATGTTGGATCAGGCTCACCTACCCGACGAAGGAGACGGAGTTAGAGATAATTAGAGAAAACACTCCTGCTTTCAGCCTTCCTGTCAGCGCCCTCAATAAGATATATGAGATGGTCAAGGCAACGAGAGAGAGTCCCGTGCTCGAGATCCCCGCATCACCTCGCAGCGGCATCTACCTGACACGACTTGTGAACAAGTATATTGAACGCTTTGACTCCGAGGATGCTGCCATCAAGTTCTTCGCACCTGCTGTCCTAGCCAAGGAGATGAAGGTTCGCGGTGAGGAGGGGAAGACCGTAACTAAAGTCGTCGATGAGATCATCAAGAAGGTACTTAGTTGAGATGTCTACTTCCTCCTTGGAGTATCCCTTCAACTACGCTAACTATTTCATACCTGAGTTCATAGAGCGCATGAGAAGGAACAGCGAGATCGTCGATAAGCCGAGTCCTCGACAGAGTATCAATATGGGTAAAATCCTGTTACCAGGTTATATTAGAAATGGTTGCCTCAGGTTTGAGGACCTCCTACGAGCTGCAGTGATAACAAGCCTAGTCGATAATCAGAAGATTGCTGAGAAGGTGGCTCTCGACATACTTACAAACGTGGCTGAGTACGAGGAGGAACCGGAAGAAGAAATTGATGGTGATCAGCTCCTAAGCCTTCTAAGCAAGAAAACTCAGGAGGTCTTCGTTACCCCACATGCGAAAGGGCTCGAGCAGAACATTGTGAATGAAAACCCGAGTATTACAGGCCCGGATCAGTTCACTAAATTCAAGAACAAACCCGATATAGGTGTGGGCCCCGGGGAGGACAGGATACTCAAGTTTGGCGCTAAGACGTTCAAGGAAGAGCGCGATGAGAAAATGCGCAGACTCCTCGCCCATCTGCTCAAAGAGCGGCTTATGAAATTGGGCCGAGAACTGGAGAGGAAGGACGACTGGAGTAGGATAGCTTCTGTACGTCCATTCCAGCCTGGGGAGGACACCGACTCAATAGACGAAGACAGGAGTCTCGAGAACATCATCGACCTCGGCCGGAGGCTCGAAGAAATTAGACCCGAAGACTTCATGATGCTCAAGAGGAAGAAGAAGAACAGGAGTATCGTCTATATTCAGGATATTAGTAACACAATGTTTTATGACTTCGAGGGAATAAATTCAGTAAATTACAGTATACTAAGTCTCATCCCTCTTATGTGGGGGTTACGAAACGATAAATGGGGTCTAATTCTCTACGAGAGCAACAGCCACATAATCAAGGATTTGAGTGACGAGATGGACCTTGAGCCTGTCCTCGAACAACTACTCGACATGATCACTATGACGACGACTCAAATGGAGTTTCGCTTTAGAGGGACAATAGACGGGTCGACCTGGGGTGGTACAGTACCGAATAAGAGCATAAAATGGGCATATGATCAACTAACAGAGGCCTCTGAGAGAAGTGACAGGATATGCTTCTACTTCAGCGACTTCGTCCTAACTGACCCTGAAAAAGACAGTGACGAGAATAGACAGAATTACAAGGTAATCAAACAGATGCTTGACGATGGCATCCGGGTCTTCGCTGGGATCAGTCCACTAGCTAACAAGGAGATCTTCAGGCCTTATACTGCTTCTGCGATTGACAGACTCAGAAAAATCGGTGTACCTATGGTTGAAACTTACATTCCAAGTCAGTTTCTCGAGAGAGCTCATGCGTTTCTAGATGAGATTTAATTCTAATCTTCGCTTGATTTGAGAGCAACTATATTTTTGCGACGCCATTTTGGACGATGTTATTCTCCTTTGATATAAATAACTAATCAATTCTTTTTATTTATTAGCGAGTTATTCTCAGGTTGCAACGAAATAGTATTTTAGTAATCTTATTCAGTGAGTTATTACACAAACGAATCCGCCAAGTTGTTTTAGTCGAGGTGAAATAGGGTTCGTTGTTTTAAGAACAACCACTGTAGCGCCTATATTCTTCGAAACCTGAATTGCACTCTGAAATCTTCTACTAGTCTGGTTTCGCTGATTAAATTCTTCTGTTATCATGATGGTAACCGGTTTTTTATTAGAATTTATTGAATAATTCAACTCGTCGATTGTGTAGAGAATATTACCCTCGTCTAGAGCCTTCTCGAGTTGTTCGAGAAGTTTAACCCCGGTCTCCTCAGTTGCGTTGGCAACGGTTTCTTGGAGCTGGTTAGCCTTTATCAGTTGGGTTACTTCTGAGGCTGTTGTAGCTTTACCTGTTAGTGCTTTTATGGTGACTCTATTATCAAGCCATCTATGGCGTTTTGAAATGTGATCCAAAAATCTTTTGGAGTATGGTATCTTATCCTCGGAAACAACTATTATTCCCGTAAAGCCCTCGTGGAGGAGGGCTCTAATTGTTTCAACAAGCTCCTCGTGAAACCGGTATAAGGATTTCTCATCGTCATAACTCCTTTGGAAAACCTTGTAGAATTTCGCGGATTCGCTGTAAATTGTCCAGAAGTATGCAGCTCGGAGATCGAGGCATATTAATATCGCGGTTGGGTACCCGCGTCGGCCTCGCCTCGGCATGTCTACTCCCTCGGCTTATAGCCAGTAAGGCGTTTGTGGTTTTCGCTGAAGATCATCTGGATGCCTTCGTCATCGATCAAGCCATTTTTCTTGAGGCTCTGGAGGGCATTGAACTGTTCCTCAAGGATGTTGTAGCGGAAGCCTCGTGGGAAGAAGGTGGAGTCAGTACCGAAGAGAATTTTATTAGGTCCGCCGGCTCGGAGGGCGTAGCGGAAGACGTCTTTGATTGTGAGGTCTTGTGGGAGGTACTTCATCCATACATTGCTCCCACTGCTGTCCATATACACGTTGTCTGTCTGGTACTGCATGAGAAGGACCTCTCGAAACCATCCCGCCCCAAAGTGGGCTATGATGAAGTTTACATCGGTGAAGTCGCGGGCAGGTATCTGTATGTCTATAGGGTTACCGCTTCGAAGATCGGCTTCGCCTCCTATACTGACCCCGAAGTGGCAAAAAACAACCATTTTTTGCCTCTTAGCCTCTTCATATATCGGGTAGAGCTGCTCGTCATAGACATGGATATCACGCCAGCTCGACGGATAGAGCTTGACCCCGTAGAAGCCTTCCTTCGCTGCTTTTCGAATTTTTTTCGGGGCATCCTGATCAGAGGGCTGGATGTTTAGGTATCCAAGGAAATAACCAGGGAACCTGTGGCGGGCTTTTATGAACTCATCATAGGTCTCAGGCCCTATCATAAAACCTACACTACTAACTCCGTATTTGTCTAGTTCGTTAACCCACTTCTGACCCGCATCAAAATCATCGTCTGGGAACTCTATGCTTTTCATATCAGTACGTGTTTGCGTCCGTTTAGCGAAGCTGGTCATGCTGCGTCCACGCAGAGACCACGCCTTCATTGAACCAGCTGTCATGAAGTGTGCATGGGCGTCGATGACCTCTATACCGAGCTTTGACTTCAAACTCTCAGCCTCTGAATAGCATGGTTAGTCTGGATTGCTAAATATCAAGCTTCTCGAAATACACAGGTTCTAGAGGCGGGAAGGTGATGAACCTACGATCAAGTGATTAACCCATGTTTTCGCTGAGCCAGGATTTAGCGAGCGCGTACGCGATAGAGTAGGATCTACTCTACTAGCATTCGGCGCTCTGTGAGCTCGTAATGGTCGTTAAAACGGTGTCAAGAATGCATTTATTTAAGGGATATATGTTGGTGCGACCGCCGGGATTTGAACCCGGGTCTCTGGCTTGGAAGGCCAAGATCCTAACCACTAGACTACAGTCGCCCGCCAAGAGATTTATTGGGCTTGTTAAAATGTTTAGCTCTCAATCGGGATGAGGATCTCGGTCGTCCACACTTCTTGGGCATCTTCATCAATAAAGCTGCCTGTACTAAGTCCAAACGTATCCGGCTGGTAAACTGCCTCCATACTACAGAAGTTATGGGTAACGAGCTTCAAGCCGCGTTGCTCGAGGTGCTTTCTTAACTCTTCGTAATAGTATTCCGCTGGGTGGTCTGCCCCTGAGTAGACCACGAAGCCGGCTCTGATTTCCGGGAGTTTCTTCGTCTTGAGGCCCTGTACATCCTTGTTGATGGGTACTATGACCTCCCTTCTGCAGTCACGGGCGTCCTTGGGATCATAATAGATTATCATTGTTGGGTCGTTGACCTTAGCGCCCTTTTCATGGGCTTCAGCGTTCAGCTTAGCGAAGGCCTCCGCCTCGCTCTCGCCCTGTTTCAACTCACGGTAGGCGACGAGTTGGTTGGCTAGAGTCTTTACGCCTATCTTGACTATCATTAGGCTCCCTACGGTAGGTCCCTGTTTAAAACCTTTAGGCGTAGAGTTTGATTGGTTTCTCTAAACGACTAAGCAGCACAATATTACTCTCATACTGCTCCTCTATTATGCCATAACCGGTTTCTGCGGATAGTTTGGACGCGAACTTCTTGATGTCCTCGTAACTCGCCATATCCTCGTAGGCGAATCGCCTCCGGGCGAAGCCAACACTCATCGCCCCCTTCGGCTCTATATATGTAGGCTCAGCTCTGTTCGCGAGTTTGGCGTAGCCCTCAATGTTAACCATGTTGAGCTTGGGGACTAGTGTATGGCGTATGACCGTAGGGCATTTGAAGCTCTTAAGAAGGTCGAGGGTCTCCATCACCTTCTCCCATGCGCCGGGGACCATTGGGCGGCACGTCCGATCGTAGGTTTCCTTGTCTGGAGCGCAGAGGCTAATATAGAGTTGGCTCGGCTCCATACCGAGGTCCCTAAGGGCTTCTGGGTTAGTGCCGTTTGTCACTATAAAGACGCTACAGAACCCATGCTTCTTGAAGCAGGAGACGAGATCGCCTAAACGATCATAGAGAGTGGGCTCCCCCTCGAGGCTTATTGCAACATGGACAGGGTCAAGCGCCTCCTTCATGTATCGATCAGAGACGTTCGGGTTCCCTCCATAGCCGTATATGAGTTTTCGATGCGCGGTGATGGATTCCTCAACTATTGCCTCTGGATCGTCGCCGTCACGTATGGGCTGGGTTTGCTCCCAGCCGACACCCAAAGTCTCTGGAGTAGCCCGCCAGCAGAAGACGCAGCTCTGGGTGCAGTGTCCGAGGCTAGGTGTTATCTGGAGGCAGCGGTGAGTTGGGACGCCATAAAAGCGCTGCTTGTAGCAGTGCTCCTTCCCCCCCGTACGGAGCGCCTTCCCCACCCAGGTGCACGTCTTCACCGCACTGTGTGTACCCACTAGCCTGTAGCGCTGTCTCCTGTATCGGGCGCGTAGCTCTTCGGGGACGCTCACAAGCCTAGACTCGGAGCGGCTGCTTATATTTGAGTCGAAATAGACTTGAAGCCATGAAGTCAAGGGCGATAGCTTTCAGGAGGCTCCTAGAGGGTGAAAAGTTGTTTATGCGACCATGTGCATACGACGCGTTATCGGCCATCCTCATCGAGCAAGCGGGTTTCGAGGTCATCGGAACAACTGGATATGGTATAGCGGCCAGCCTAGTCGGACAGCCAGACATCGGACTGGTCGGCTACGCTGAGATGCTGGAGAGGAGCCGGACCATTATCAACACCGTGAAGCTCCCAGTAGACGTCGATGTGGACACCGGCTACGGGAACGCCCTGAACGTCTATTGGACGGTATATAACTTCGCACGCATCGGCGCTGCGGGAGTCAGGGTTGAGGATCAGGAGTGGCCGAAACGCTGTGGCCATATGGCAGGTAAAAGCATCGTCTCTGGCGATGAGATGCTCAGTAAGATCAGGGCAGCCGTGAAGGCTAGGGACGAGGAGGATCCTGATATGGTAATAGGGGCACGCACCGACGCTAGGTCAATCGCTAGCTTCGACGAAACTGTTGAGCGAGCAGCCTCCTACGCGAAAGCGGGCGCCGACTACGTTTACGTTGAGGCGCCTCAGAGCCTAAAGGAGATCGAGATTCTCGTGAAGCGGATACCAGCTCCCCTCGCATTCAACATTATTCCCGGAGGGAAGACCCCCCCATTTAAGATCGAGGATCTCGAGACCCTTGGCGTAAAGTACCTTAGCATACCCATGACCTGTCTCTACCCTGCTGCCAAGGCGATGCAGACAGCATTAAAAGAGTTGAGGACGACACACGACCTCGAGAAGATAGCCTCGATGGGTGTTAGTTGGGCCGAATTCAATGAGATAGTAGGGCACACTGCCTGGCGTAGGCTCGAACTTGAGACCCTCAGCGATGCCATCCTTAAGGAAAAATATGGAACTTCGGATATTTCGGAGATAACAAGGAGGGAGACTGAGGCTGGAAAGAAGTGGAAGAGAGACTAGAAACCGTATATCTTCCCGAATTTCTTTTCGAGATATGATATGAAGGGCTTTACCTTCAGCGTTTCCCCTGTGACCTCTTTGACGAGGTCAGCTGGATCATATAAGTTACCTTTGGAGTGGACGTTCTCGATCATCCAGTTCTTAACTGGCTGGAAGTTGCCCTTCTTCAACTCTTTCTTCCACGTCGGGTCGTCCTTCTTGAGCTTTTTGAGGAACATGCCGCCGTAGATGTTGCCGAGAGCGTAGCTTGGGAAGTAGCCATAGTAACCACTCGCCCAGTGAGTGTCTTGCATGACGCCCTCGCTGTCGTTCTCGATCTCGACACCTAGATATTTGTCGTACTTCTCGTTCCAAGCTTGGGGCAGTTCCTCTACCGTGAGCTTCCCCATGAAGATGTCGCGCTCCATTTCGAAGCGTATGATTATGTGCAAACCGTAGGTGACCTCGTCGGCTTCGATCCTGATCTTACTGGGTTCAACAACATTAACAGCAGCGACGAAATCGGCGAACTTGACGCCCCTGAGTGGCTTCCCAACGATCTTCTTTAGTCGGGGGAGCATGTAGCTGAGAAACTCTGGGCTCCTACCAACCATGTTCTCTATGAAGCGACTCTGGCTCTCATGTATGCCATAGCTGGAGGCATTGCCGATTGGTTGGTACATCCACCCTTGGGGGAGGTTCTGATCGTACAAGGCGTGGCCCCCCTCATGCATGACGCTGTATAGACTTGAGACCCACCTATCCTCGTGGTAGTGGGTGGTTATGCGGACATCGTCGTAGTAGCCCGTGGTAAAGGGGTGTTCGGTCTCGTCTAGACGTCCCCCTGCGTTGGGGCTTTTTGTATCATAGCCTATGTAATCCATAGCAAAGTCACTAATCTTCTTCTGGACGTCGATGGGCACGGGACGGCTCAGAATGGACTTGTCTGGTTTGTATCCCGACTTCTCTACCCTTTTCATAACATCGATTAGGCCAACACGCATCTCGTCGAAGACTTTTGTGATCTTGTCCGCGGTCATGTTCGACTCGAAGTCGTCTAGGAGGGCGTCGTATGGCGTCTTCGTGCCTTTGACTCCCATGAGGATGTCCGCCGCTTTTTGGCGTAACTCTATCATCTTCTTCAGCTCCGGCTTGAACATCTTATAGTCCTTAGCTGCCTTGGCCTTTTTCCAGACGCCGACGGCTAAGGTCTGCTGTTTCGCGGTGTCGAAAACTAGGCTCTCAGGGAGCTTCGTCGCCTCATCGTAAGCCTTACGGGCGAGGTATACGTTTCTTTTCTGGACCATGTCTAATTCGGCGTAACCGGGGGCTTTCTCGATGCCTTCCAGGGTTTTTCCCATCTGTGGGTCGGTGAGCATCTTGTGACCCATGAGTTCGAGGAGGGCCATCTGCTGGCTGCGGAGATTGAGGGCCTTCGGTGGCATCTTCGTCTCCATATCCCAGCTTACTATCGCCGTAGTCGATTGGAGGATGTTGAGCTCCTTTGACTTCGTGAGAAGTCCATCATATGCTTTCTGCAGGTTAGAATTCATGGAGAAATATTCCGGGTTGTGGGTTTTATTCTTTTTTAAAAAAAGGTGTTATTTGAGAAGGTATTCGTCGAGGTGAGCCTTCGCTTTCTCCCTCTTCTCCTGGAAGTCGACAAGGAAGACCTTCACCATCTTTGCCAAGTGGGCTTTGCAGTCGCCGCAGACGAGTGCCCCTGAACGGCACTGCTTTTCGATCTCGGCTAGTTTCGCGTCGTCTTCCTCGAAGAGGTAGAAGTAGTAAGCGTATATGTTGCAGATCTCGGGACGACCTCCTAGCTCCTTCTGGAGCTTGACAGTCTCCCTGCCCCCTGTGAATGCGCCCATGACCTTCTTCACTGCCCTTTCTGGCTTATCGGTGGTGAAGATAGCCGCGTCTGGTTGGCTCGCGCTCATCTTACCTCCTTGCGTGAGGGGTGGAAGAAACTTGTTGTGTATCTGCGTCGGTTTATAGTAGCCCATCTTCTCCGCTATATCGCGGGTCATTCGCCAGTAAGGGTCTTGGTCGATTGCAGCGGGTATAAGGCAAGCAACATTTCTCCCCTCCCTGTAGCTCTGGAGGAAGCAGGTCATCGCTTGGAGCGCTGGGTACCAAGTGAGGCCAATATTGTCGGAGTCGGTGAAGCCGAAGACCGCTTTCACGGTGCTGAAGGTGATCCTCTTCGATACCTGCAGCCCCAGCTTGTAGATGTGTTGGATGTGCTCCGTATCACTGAAGATGTGGGTGAGCTCCGGCTTAACGCCACAGGCGATGACGTCGAGGGCGTTGTCGTATGTATAGCCTATCGTCTGATCGAGTGTAAGGTCGTCGCGGAGTAGAAACTTTTCGTCGTCGGTCATCTGGAAGTAGAGGTGGGCGCTGTAAGCTTCCTGTAGGTACTTGCAGAAGAACCACGGCAATAGGTGGCCAAGGTGTACGTGTCCGCTCGGTCCACGGCCCGTGTAGAGACCTACGGGGCGGCCCGCATCGTACTGGTTCAGCCACCAATCAAGGTCCCTGTGGCTGAAGAATACGTTACGGCGGAGCTGCACGTGCATGAAGCCCGCCTTTTTAGCGATCCGCTCCTTTAGCTCTTGGGTGAGGGGTTGGGTGCCAAAGCGCTCTATGAGCTTGTTATAATCTATCTCACCCGATACCTCCCAGGGGGTCACAACCATGTTGCCGTTTTTGTTCTCTGTACTCAAATTCGGTGCCCTCCGCCGGGGGCTGTACATGGGCTATCCCTCATGTCCACCCGGTTTAGAAGCTTTCTAGGGACTAAGTCACACTGTGTATTATTTGCTAGGCTGAAATCCAGTCCAGCTGATACACGACCATACCTTGTCCCATCCATTTATTGTTTAGTCTAAATAAAAAGGTTGTTGACTAACTGATCTTCTTAACCATTATTAGGCTGTCCATGTACCCGCCGTTCCACTTAACTGCATTAGGGACTCTTCCTGTGACTTTGTAGCCAACCTTCTCGTAGACACGTATGGCACGGGCGTTAGCAGCGAATACCTCGAGCTCCACCACCTCTACACCGAGGCGCCTCGCTTGCTTCTCAGCTTCTAGCATCATCTCCTGCCCTATTCCAATATCTCTGTAGTCATCGAGTAAGCTAATCCCCAAGGAGCCAAGGTGAGCTAAATAACCTCTTTTAGGGATTATTTCGCAGCTTCCGACAAATCGGTTGTTAACTTCAGCGATGAGTGCCACGATTTTATCCCTTTCAACGTTGCTTAGAAGTTGGCTAATCCACCCGATTTCGGAGTCCCGTGTCTGCTTCTCATTCATCATAATCATCGCCTTCTCCTCGACTAGGCTGTTGATGAAGTAGAGGTAATCGTCCAAGTCACTCCACTTGGGGGCACGGAGTGTTACATTTTTACCATCCTTAGCATTGAAGCTCCGGAGAATGGTCCCTTCTTTCATGGTCACCAGCAGGGAGTATGCTTAACAAGGTTAAAAAAGAGGCTATTTCATAATCTCGAGGAGTGCTTGTTCGAGAGTCTTCCCCGGTGGTGGATTTTCAATGATCTCTCCCACTTTTTCCCCGTCTTTCTTGAGCACTACTATAAAGGGTATCTTGACGAAGTTGAATTTCTCCACCTCGGGCGGGCTCGGCGGTACCGCCCACTTCCTCGTATTATTCTTATCGTCCCTCATTATGTGGCCGAAGACCCTGACCTCAATGCCTGTCGACTTTGCTAGTAGATCGAGTACGGGGACGTTCCTAAAGCAGTCTGGGCACCACTCGGCGCTGAAGACTATGATCAGGTAGTCCACCGCCTTTTTCTTTAGTTCCTTGACAATCACAGGATCTAGTTTGTACTCTTCGAGTCTCCTTTCGAAAGCTTCTTTCGCCTTGCTTGGCTCGGTGACGTAGTCGTAGACAGTCTTGGAGCTGGTCCTCAGCCTCGCAACATCATATTTCAACGCTATCAATCCTACACAACATCCGAGCCTTAAAAACGTCTTATATGGAAAACTTTAATGCCATACATAGAACATCAGGTACACTCGCAAGTAGACAAACGCTTCTATAGAATCTATAGATGCTACAGGGATCTAAGTAAATAGTAACATCAATATATTCTTATAATAGAAAACCGGAGGGGTTGAAAGGTGTCACGAGAGAAATCTGACGAGGAACTCAGGAAGATACAGGTTACAGGGGGCTCCACATATATCATCTCCCTCCCTAAAACCTGGATCGACAAGATGGGGCTCAAGCGGAGCAGCGTGGTTAGTATAATTCAGCGAGACGATATGTCCCTCAGCATTCAGCCCAAAGGCATCGAGTCCCCTGAGCGGGTGAAGAAGGTAATAATCGTCATCAAACAGGGGGAGAAGCCAGGCAGCGTCGTCCGCCGCCTAGTCTCATCCTACATCAACGGCTATAATATCATACAAATACGTTCCACAGAAAAGAGGATCGATCTTGAATCCCGCTTTGCTATCAAGGACTTCGTCAGAAAGAAGCTAGTGGGGACCGAGATACTTAGCGATCTTCCCAATGAGCTAACTCTCCAGATCCTCCTAAGCTACTCGGAGCTATCCGTCAAGGACGCATTGAGGAGGATGTCAATAATCGCTGCCTCAATGCACAGAGATGCTGTACAGACTCTTAGTACAGATAATCCTCGCATCGCTAAGGAAGTTGTCAACATGGATGACGAAGTAGACCGCTTCAGCTTCTACGTGATCAGGCTGCTGAACGTAGCAGCAATGGATGCTCACGTTTTAAAGGAGAGCGGAATCAAGACACCACGCCAGTGCCTAAGTTACCGCCTCATTACTAAGTCAGTCGAGCGCATGGCGGATCACGCCACGAACATAGCACAAAACCGTCTCGCTCTGCACCTCGTCCCTATAAATGACGAGATACTCGCAGAGCTCAACAGGATAAGCCTATCTGCTATAAAGGTCTTCGAAGCCTCGATAGAGGCGCTCTTTGACGAGAAATACTCCGAGGCCGACGAAGTATTGGAAGCAGCGGAGGAGACGCGAGGTATGGAGGACGAGGTCATCCACAAAATAGTGAAATTAGCCCCCGTGGAAGATGTTCCGCAGCTCAGGCTCATCGTCGAGAGTATAATGAGGACCTCGGAGTATGGCACCGATATCGCGGAAACCGTCCTAAACATGACGGTGAGCGATGCGGTCACCGAGGCGTAATCTCCCCGCATCGTTTTTAAACTCAGCCACATCCCGCCTAAACAGGCTTAGGGATCGTAGTCTAGCTTGGTATGATACGCGGTTCGGGACCGCGTGATCCCCGGTTCAAATCCGGGCGATCCCACCAAAATCTGTTATTCCTCGTTCTCGTAAGTATTATACCCGCTTCAAACAACCCACATACACGATACTATGATTCTCCTACCCGAAGAAGACAGAAAGCTCCTCAGGAAGATGGAGGCCGAGGTCTCTAAGGAGACCATGATCGCCAACTTCGACGAGTTGATGCAGTACCCGCCACTTCACTCGGGTAGCCCCGAGGAGGAGCAGGCCATTCAAGTTCTAAAGAAGAAGCTGGAGGAGTACGGACTTGAGCCCAAGATACTCAGATACGAGGCGTATATTACTGATCCGAAGACTGCGAAGCTCACCGTCACAGCGCCTCAAGTGATGGAGGTCCAGACGACACCCTACAGGCAGGCCGGCTCCACCACGCAGGAGGGCTTCGAGGCCGAGGTCATCTACGTACCTCCCGATATGATCGGGTACCAGGAGTGCCGGGGCAAGATCGTTCTATGCGAACAAAAGACTAGCGGGGACTGGATGGGGCTACAAGGCAAGCTGCTGTTAAAATTGCAGGAGATGGGAGCCCTGGGGCTCATAGTCATTGAGCAGGACGACTATATGCCCACAGTCTGCCACCAAAGGGCAGATTTCAGCGTCTCGGGGAACCCGACGTCTGATAACCTCCACCTCATCCCAAAGATACCCGCCATACTCCATGTCTCCCATAGGGATGGAGCCAAACTAAGGAAGATTGCTCAGCTCGGAGGAATGAGGTCGCATATAATAAGCTTCAGCGAAACGAGGTGGAAGAGACTCCCCCTGCTAGTCACCGAGATTAAGGGCAGAAAAGAACCAGACAAGTTCGTCCTTGTCAACGGTCACGTTGATACACCTCCCTATTGCTTAGGCGCAACCGACAACATAAGCGGCGACACCGCTATCCTAGAGGTCGCCCGAATCCTCAATAAGCATAAGGAGAAGCTCCGTAGGAGTGTTCGCATCGCCTACTGGACCGGGCATGAGATTGGTAAATACGCAGGATCGACTTGGTATAACGATACCTTATGGCACGACCTCCGTTACAACTGCATTGCGAGTTACAATATCGATTCACCTGGTGTACAAGGCGCGACCACGGTGCGTGAAGCCCCTTATAGTGAGGTACTCGATGCCGTGCTAGAGAGTGTCAAAGACGCAACGGGCATTACAGTTGAGCACTATCGCTGGCCTACACGAGCTGGGGACGGCAGCTTCTGGGGCACAGGACTCCCCCACGTCAGTGTGACAACGAGCCGACCCAAGGAAACCTACGATCCCCATGTC
>JBGPRA010000031.1:0-16524 GCA_041489375.1 Bathyarchaeia archaeon
CGCTATCGCCCTCTATAGACGCTGGGGCTTCGAGAAGACCTATGAAAAAGCCCATCACATATGGGGGAGAGACCTAATAGAGGAAAAATATGAGCTTACCCTCAGAATACCTCATGCCATCCAGCCATAATATTTTAATCATATGCGAGCGAACCTCAAGGTGAAGAACCTAGAGGAAATTAAAAGATAAGTTACAATCACTCACACAGCTTAACAGAAAATTCTGTTCGCGTTATCCCGAAGGATCGCCTCTCGTTCAGGATCTGTAAGGACCTTGGATTCCTCAATCTTCCGGACAGGATCCTCCACCGCCATAGGGGCGGGTCAGTCCATCCCCAACATCACATTCTCCACCCCGACAGCATCGATAAGGAACCTGAGGTTCCTATCAGTGAAGGTTGTTGTGTCATAGAGAAAGCGGCTCAGGTATGTGCTTGGGCGGTCTCTCGCCTTCCCCCTGTACTTCGGAAAAGCGTCCCACCCCCCATCCATCCTATCGACTGCGTAGGGAACATAACCCCCCGCGTGGCCAAGGCAGATCCTAAGACCAGCGTGCTTGTCCATAACACCACCGAAGATGAGGCAGCCGAAGGTAATGGTTCTGTCTACAAGGTTTCCAACCGAGTTGGGAAGAAAGTAGCTCTTGGTCCTATACCAGACGGTGGTCGGCCCGTATTGGTGAATGAATAGGAAGGCATGGTACTTCTCCGCCGTCACCCATATGGGCTCGAAGGCGGGGTCATCATATGTCCTCCCGTTGACCTGGTCGTCTATTATGAAGCCCCTGAGTCCAAGTCGCATGCTCCGCTTCATCTCCTCTACGCTTAGAGTAACATCCTGCATTGGTAGCGTCCCAAGCCCCATGAATCGGTTTGGATGGTTACTTACCATCTCCACTATCTCGTTGTTGCACTCTTCTGCGATGGTAGCCGTAAGATTAGGTTCTTTGTTATACTGGTAGAAGCAGTCGGTCGGGGAAAGTACTTGGACATCAACACCAAGCTCGTTCATTTCTTCAATCCTCCTCTCTGGAGTCCACCTGTTCTTCGGGTTGTCCAGCTCACCGTCCTCAGCTGTCATCCCATGCCAGTCGTTGCCCAAGAGGACAGTCTCCTGGAAAATGCGGGGTGTGACGTGGGTGTGAACGTCGATGATCAGACGCCCCTTTGCGCTCATCTTAGGCTCGCTCTACAAAGTCTCACCGAGACATAAATAATCGGAGTAGCCTGATGAGCCTAAAGGGTTAAAGGCTTGACTTCCATCCGTCTCTACGGCATGTCAGACGACGAGCTTGAGCGCCTTAAGAGGAAGAAGATGCAAGAGATGCAAAGGCGTATGGCCGTCCAGCAGGCAAATCAGGCCGCCCAAGCCAGCGCTAAGGAGAAGCCAAAGGAGCCCACGACCGACCAAATGCTCGACAGTATCTTCGGCGACCGCGCCTGGGAGGTATGGAAGGCTGCCCGTGAGCAGTTCCCAAAGGTCATCCCGCAGGTAGAGAAGGCACTCGTTGACGCAGTGAAACAGGGGAAGATCGGCCAGAAGATCGACGGGGGTGGCCTTGCTATGTTCCTCCGCCAGATAGGGCTCCCTATTAGACTCAACACTCAGATACGATTCGCTGAGCACGGTGAACTCAAGACTCTAGAGCAGAAGCTCAAGAGCAACGAGTAGGGAGCGACCTATCTGCGTCGGGTTGAAATACAACCCACTCTATATCTGCGCTGTTCAGAAGAGCGATATCTTGAGTGAGAGCAAACCCGCTAAAGAGTTCGGAATAGGCATACTGAGAGGCAACCTACTGTGGCTTGTAGTCTGCCAGTGCATATGGCAATTCACAACCAACATCCCCTCCCCCTATCTACCCCTCTACATTCAGCGGCTCGGAGGCTCCCCTGCTGATATTGGACTGGTAAAGTCCGCAGCGGCTCTCGCGGGGCTCTTACTCTACCCCCTCGGGGGATACATCGCTGATAAGCAGGGTAGGGTACGCTTAGTCAGCATCGCCACAATCATCTACGCCTTCAGCTTCATCCCCTTCGCATACGCGCCAAACTGGCAGACCCTCGCCCTCGCCAGCTTCTTCCAGAACCTCGTCCTCTTCTACGCCCCCATACTGACGGTGCTCCAAGCAGATTCGATGCCAGTTGGTATGAGGGGGCAAGGATTCGCAGTCGCGCTAAGCATACCAAGTGCGCTTGGTATTATCTCCCCCTTCATAGGAGGCTTCCTAGTCGACCACATGGGGATACTCCCCGCCATGAACTTCATCTACATAATCAGCTTCGGAGCCGGTATTTTGGTAGCTCTCCTACGATGGTTCACCCTGAAGGAGACCCTCGACCCTAAGGTTGCCCAGAAGATCAACTACAGAAACATAGTTGGGGTGTTCAGGGACTCATATGCAAGCTTCCTTGAGACAATGCGGTGGATGCCTCACGAGATCATAGCCCTAGCCATAATGCAGGTGATGCAGGTCTTCTTCATCGGAATGGCCTCCTCATTCTGGGTCGTCTACGCAACGACCTTCATAGGCATCTCAGCGACACTATGGGGGCTCAACTCCGCAATACAGGGGGGAGTAAACATGCTACTCGCCATCCCCGCAGGGAAGATGATGGATCGCATCGGAAGGAAGAAGCTTCTCGTCGCCTTCATGGCCTTTACCCCCATCTTCCCCATCGCCTTTCTATTCATCAAGGACTACTACGTCCTCGTCATCCTCGTCATCGCAGTAGCGATATGCAACGCGTTCCTAATGCCAGGATTCCAGTCCCTACTCGCCGACTACACTCCGCGGAACCGCCGCGGTCGTGTCATCTCCGCTGTAGGTGGTGGCAACTTCTTCATAGATATCAGAGGAACGATGTGGGGCGGGGGAATGCTCCTATTCATCCCCCTCGCCTTTGGCCAGGCCCTCGGCGGCCTCCTCTACGAATACAACCCAGCCCTACCCTTCGTCCTAATGTCGGCTGGCCTCATCCCAATTACACTCTGGGCCCACTTCAAGGTGAAGGACCCCAAGACCATAGAAACCTAACCGTGTCGCTATTGTTACCTAACTAATGCGTGCGCGAAGAGGTCCCTTCTACAAATTAAGTAAACGCGCTCGCTGAAAACAAGATTATTCTTTCAAGTGCTTCTCAAGACTCTGCAATTGTTTGTCTGCTTCTCCGACCTTACCTTCAGCGATCATCCTACGGGCCTCTTCCACATGCTTGGAAGCGCAGCCATGCAGATTTTTGGCATGTTCGCAATTATGACATCCAGTTTTTCCACTCAATCTAAACACATCCAGTATAACACTTATATCTTACGAATGTTATAAAGTTTTTGATAATATTATCAGGGGCTCACTATGTGTTGTGATGACTCAGGCTGCGAGAAAATCGGCGAGGTATTGAAGTTCCAGAAATATTTCAGAGCTTTACACTGTATGACACGTTGGAACATAATCAAAATCATCGGAGAAAACGAAAAAGGAACGGGAGAAATAATTGACGAATTAGGCAAGATGGGTGAGACCCTTGCAAGGTCGAGCATCTACTACCACCTCTCAGAGCTTGAAAAAACCGGGATAATCGAGCAGACAGGATACAGGGAAGAAGGTGGCGGAGCTCCAGAAAAACTATGGAAGCTTAAGACAAGGGAGATCAAAATCGACCTTCTAAACTCAAACAAAGAACATTCCTGAGATAATTAGGTGATTACCATAAAAATACCTGCAATCATTACAACAGAACTCTACAAGAAATATGGTTCATTAAAAGCCCTGAATGGAGTCAGTTTTACGGTTGACAAGGGTTCTATCTTCGGATTACTTGGGCCCAACGGCGCCGGAAAAACCACGACGATCAGGATCATGACTGGTCTTACAAGACCCGACACGGGCAGCGTTTCAATCATGGAACATGATATCAATACAGACACTATCGAGGCGAAGAAGAAGATCGGTATAGTTCCCGAGATGTCCAACATCTATGAAGAGATGACCGCAGAGCAGAACCTAGTCTTCGCAGCCGAACTCTACGGAGTTCCATACATAGAAAGAAGGAAACGGGCGACGGAACTTCTCAAGGACTTTGGACTTGCTGAAAGGGGTCAAGATCTTGTTGTCGGGTTTAGCCGTGGCATGAAGAGGAGACTCACAATTGCCTGTGGCATGGTGCACAGACCTGAAATCTTAATCCTCGACGAGCCAACAACTGGGCTCGACGTCCAGAGCGCGCTTGCCCTCAGGGAGCAGGTAAGAAAGCTGAACCGAGAAGGAACAACGATCCTACTTACGACTCACTACCTTGAGGAGGCGGACCAACTATGCGATACGATTGCGATGATTAACAGGGGAAGGATCGTCGCCCTAGACTCCCCGGAGAACCTCAAAGCCAGCGTGACGGGTGACAGAGTCGTGGAGATAAGCTTCAGCGCAGCAACCCCAGAGGCGGAGCTGGAGAGGCTCCCAGGTATTGTGGAGGTTTACAGGCTCGGCGACAAGTACAGGTTCAGCTTCGCAGGTGAAGGTGACTCAGTCTCGGATATCGTCGAATACGCGAGGAACCGCGGCTTACGTGTAGCAACGATCAATACTCTGAAGCCTAGCCTTGAAGACGCGTTCCTGAAGATCACTGGGACAGCACCCGATGAGGTGTCCAGAGATAAGGAACAGCCTAGGCAGAGGAGGATGGATGAATGAGGGAGCAGTTGGAGAGGGCGCTGTACATAGCTCGCAAGGACATCAGGGTTTACTACCTGAAGGCGCCAAACTTCACTTATGGGCTCCTTATGCCCCTCGCCCTCTACCTCGCCTTTGGTGTCTCAGGCAACCTCAATGCCTCTACACTGATAAGCGGCCTCGTCAGCCTTGTCGTCCTCTTCGGAGCCACAAGCATCGAGGCAGTCGCAATTGTATCAGAGAGGACTACTGGCACCTTCGAGAGACTCCTCGCAGCACCGATTACACTTCGATGGATACTATTAGGGAAAGCTCTAGGAGGAGCCGCATTCGGCCCAATCCTAGCAATCCTAGCCCTCGTCCCGGTGACGCTCCTCTCAGGTACCCAAGTGGCTGGGCCAATAGCTGTCTTGGTGGCAGTGGCGGTGAGCAGCTTCGCCTTCGCGTGCCTCGGCATAGTCGCCTCCGCTTACTCTAAGTGGATACCGGAGGCTCAGATGTACTCGAACTTCCTTAGGTTCCCGATGGCGTTCCTCGGAGGGGCCTTCATATCTGTTGAGTCGATGCCTGAGGTGCTGCGGCTGTTCTCCAGGTTTCTGCCCCTCACCTACTCGATAGAGGCTCTGAAGGAGGCGATGGCATACCCGCTACCAACGTGGACGTATCTTCTCGATCTCCTCGTGCTCGCAGCGTTCTCTACGGGGTGCCTGCTGTGGGCTGAGAGGGTACTCAGGAAAAGGCTCGGTTAATATGGCTCGTGGAGCCAGCCCTGTACAAACGCGAGGATCTGGAAAGGTTTAATGAGCCTACTAATGTGAACAAGATAGTTATGATTACTTTAGCGATCATCGCAAATGAGGCACCTACGGAACCGAGAAGACTTGGAACGCCCTCAGACTCGCTGGCGCCTCAACCACCACTGAGATTGGCATGAAGGTCAACGTCTTCCTCATGGGGGACTCCGTTGCCGCCGCTAAGAGAGGGCAGGTAACTCCCGAGGGTTACTACAACATGGAGAAGATGATCACTGATCTCGTTGCCAAAGGGGTTGAGGTTCAGTGTTGTGGAACATGCCTCAAGGCGCGTGGCATCTCAGATGCTAATCTGATTGAGAGGGCCTAGAGAGGCACCATGATGATCTTGGCTAAGTAGGTTAAAGAGAGTGATAGAGTCGTTTCTTTTTAGAATCCCACCTATAAACATGCCTTTCAAATCGTGTTAACTTCTTCCTTCTCGAAGGTCGCGGAGCATCTGGTCGTACTGCTCTTTCGTCACTTCTCCCCGAGCATACCTCTGCCTAAGGATCTCCTCAGCTTCCAAAGATCCGCCCATTCCACAACCCATCCGATGGTTCCAAGGACCCCAAACGGTGAATCTGAGCGCCATCATGATCAAGAAGCATACTAGGATAAACCCGATTATTCCCCCTCCAATCATCCAGCCGCCACCACGCCCCATCATGGGCATGCCGTAGTACCCCCCTGAGTAAAACCCTGGTCGGTATAAGGCTGAGAAGAACCATATTGAGCCGAAGATCATGAATAACACTCCAAACCCAATCCATATCCACCTCATAGGATGCATTCGATACATGTCCAATCAAAGGCACCCGAACCATGCCTCCCTATAAACCGATGTTTAAAAGAAGCCTAAGAACGACCCTTTTTCTTTGCTCGAAAAGTGACTAAATTGACACCGGTTCGTGGAGCCAGCCGTGCTCCTCGTAGATCCGCTGTCCCTCAGTTGAGACGAGGTAGTCGATGAATATCCTCGACAGCGCTTCGTCTCGCGTGTAGGAGACAACCTGTATAGCAGTGCTCCTGAAGACCTGTATGTCCCTTGGAAGTTCGACGGAGTCGCACGTGTCCGGCCAGATGTTCTTGAAGGCGTTCCAACCGAAGATGACGTCGACCTTGTTCGAGTGTATTAGCCCCATTAGGGTCCCACAGGCGTCCGCGTGCTCGACAATATTTGCTCTAACTCCCTCGATCACCCCCGCTTTACTGCAGACATCATCCCAGACACCCTTTAAACAGCCACCAACAGCTATCCCGACGCGTATACCTGGTTGGGTCAGGTCTACCAATTTACTGATACCTCTGGGGTTTCCATCCTGGACTATAAGGACGCTGCGCCTGTAGCCAAGGCTGCGCCTCGTACCCACCTTGAAGAGGTTTCGGTCCTCCGCCTCGTCATGGACGTACTCTGCCCCGCAGCTCATCACATCGCCCTTCTTGTTGAGGGCTATAGCTTTTAGCAGGTTCTCTGGTTTACCGGCGACAAAGCGGGAACTAATCCCTTCTCTTCTATCAAATGTATTGAGAGCGTACTCAAGTGGAGGCGCTACTGCGCCTGCTGAGTATACAAAAATCCCATCGGTTCTCATTTACATATCGGGTTACGGTTAAGTGTGATAAAGACTTCGTCGCACACATAGGTATACTCGTTATGCGCCCGCGCTGGAGATGATTAAAACGAGGTCCGCGCGTGTGCGGGACTATTGTTTCTTCTTCCAATGCAGTCTGCATAACCCATTTAGATTCAGACTGCTTTCTCTTTTACATTCATAATTGGGGTTATACCCTTGAATAATAGCGTTGTCGATATTGTTGCAGAATAGTTCTCCAATCTTGACAGCCTCTCCTCCTAGCTTCTTATATCCCTCAGCGATTGGGCAGTAACTATACTCCACAACCCTTTCATCATCCGCTGATTTTTTGGTGCTACCCACCCACGCAAAACTATAAACAATATCACCGGAGTCCGCCATCCTAAAGAAATTTCTAACGGGGGTTATCCATGCCTTGGTTTTCCAAGGTTTTTCTCGTTTCTTTTCCCGAGTTAAAACCCATTTCCTCTATTTGCTTTACGATGAGTGCGGTTTCCTTCTTCATACCCAGCTCTTCTATGATTCCTTTACTCAGGAAATAGAGCATAGTTGAACGACTATGCTCGCTTTCACGAATCCACTTACGATGCTTTTCAACGTCTTGACTCATAGAAATCTGAATCCGGATTTATTTTACTAGATATTTAATGATTTCCTGTGGCTGAAGCACTTGCACGCAACTACACAGGAAAGATGACCAAACACGACACGATGGCGATCGAGAACAAAATAAGACGTATCCATAGCAATGTTGAAGTTAAATAACGAGGAATAGGGGATCAGTAGTTCTCAACACGCAGTTCGTAATAGCTCTGCGGATGTTTGCATGCTGGGCATAACTTGGGCGCTTCTTTTCCCTCATGTACATAGCCACAGTTTCTGCACTTCCACTCGACAACCTTACTCCGCTTGAAGACGGTGCGAGCCTTCACGTTCTCGAGGAGTCTCCTGTATCGTTCCTCATGCTTCTCCTCGACGTCGCCGATCTCCTTGAAGCTCTCGGCGACCTTTTCGAAGCCCTCCTCCCTCGCCTTCTTCTGGAAGTCTGGGTAGAGTGTACCCCACTCCATCTTCTCTCCCTCAGCGGCGGCTAGGAGATTCTCGGCGGTCGTCCCAATCTTCCCCGCAGGGTAGGCAGCTGTTATCTCGACGTCCCCTCCCTCGAGGTGTTTGAAGAAGATCTCGGCGTGCTCCTTCTCATTGTCCGCGGTTTCCTGGAATATTCCCGCGATCTGCTCGTACCCCTCCTTCTTCGCCACGTTCATGAAGTAGGTGTATCTGTTCCTCGCCTGGCTCTCGCCAGCGAAAGCTTTCAATAGGTTCTTCTCGGTTTCAGAGCCCTTCAGCTTAGACATAACCTCGCCTTAGGATAGATTCTGATTATACGACTTTAAAAAAGGGTAGCACGATCGCTTCATTAAATTAACCCATGCGATGCTATCCAGCATCTAGAGGGCCTCGATGCTTGAGGCCTTGAAACTCATGTAGACCTCGGAGCCTACGTTGAGACCCATCTCGATGAGGCTTCGCTGGGTGATCTGTACGGTGAAGGCTCGGCCAGCATCGATTCTGAGTCGAATAATGGAACCTAGTTCTTCAATGGCGATGATTCTGCCTCTATATTCGTTTCTGGCGCTTGTCTCTATGAACTGTTTAGAGAGGATTATGTCTTCTGGGCTTATCTGGACGACTACGCGACCACTTTTATTAAAAGCGGCGTGGATAATGACGCCCCCGCCTACGTCTACTTGCGCGACACCTTGAACCATTGTCGACACTCCTGAGAAGACATTCTCCGCGAAGCGCGGATCAGCGAATAGCTCCCCTGTCTCCCCCTCACCGATCAGCTTCCCACCTTCAAGCTGGATTACTCGATTCGCCAATCGCTTGACTTGCCCATAGTCATGCGTCGCTACGATAACGAGCCGCTTCCCCGCCTCCTCGGCGATGATATCTGATATTATCGAAGCATTAGCGGGGTCGAGGTTCGAGGTGGGTTCGTCGAGTAGTAGCACTTTTGGGTCTAGCACTAAGGCACGTGCAAGCGCAACCCTCTGTTGCTCTCCCCCTGAAAGCTTCTGGGCGTCCCTATGCTCAAATCCGGGTAGCCTGACGCGTTCAAGCGCCTCCTCGACCTTAAGCTTGATCTCCTCTTGGGGGACTCCCCTAAGCTTGAGTCCGTAGGCGACGTTGGAAGCGACGTTTCCCCTCAGGAAGAGAGCGGCTTGGAATATCATCGTCGACTCTTTCCTAAGCACGGTCGCTACACGATCGTCGACCTCCTCTCCCTTATATAGTAACTTCCCAGACGAGGGCGCTTCTAAACCCGCGAGCAACTTGAAGAGAGTCGTCTTACCTGCTCCGCTCTGCCCTATTATACCTAGTATTGAGCCATCCTCGATGCTGAGACTGATGTTGCTAAGCGCCTGGTTGGCGCCGTAGCGTCTACCAACCGCTTCGAGCTTGTAGATCTCCAAACCAGTGACTCCTCCCAACGTAGCCGACTACGAAGTTTATCGATAGGACGACAGCAAGTAGTATGAAGCTGAGAGCGAAGCTTAGCCCGAGCTCACCTTTCGCAGTCTCGAGTGATATTGCTGTTGTCAGCACCCTCGTGATACCCCGGATATTAGCGCCGAGCATCATAGCTATGCCGAGTTCGGCGAATGCCCTATTGAAGCTCGATACAAGGGCTAGTGAGACACCGCCCCACGCCTCCCGGAGTATAGCCATCGCTGTTTCGAAGTCGGACGCCCCGAGGGTCCTGACAAGGTCACGGAGCTTCTCGTCCTTTGCCTCTATGGCACTCGCGGTGAAGCTGACTATTATGGGGATAACGAGTATCGCCTCGCCTATGGCGATGCCTGGGACCGTGTATAGTAGATCAAGGACTCCCAGTGGACCGTCCCTGCTGAACATCGCCCATAGGAATAGGCCAAGCGAAACCGTAGGCACTCCGACTAAGGCGTTGAAAAGCGTTTTGATAAGCTCTTTTCCCTTAAACGAGCTCATGCCTATGAATATTCCTAGGGGCAACCCCACGAGCGCGGCCATGACAGTCGCAATGCTAGACGTCTGGAGGCTACGCACCGTGATCTCAATAACCTGTTGGTCTCTGATAGCGATGAGGTGTACCGCCTGGGTAATCCCGTCTATGATGGGTTGCCAACTCAAAAACTGGCCCCTCAGAAAAGAATAGAGTTTAGCCCCTTAACCATATAGGTCACCGGGGTTAAGGCGGTACGCTGTCGGGCAATCCGACCCTTCTATGTAGGCGTAGTCCTTTACCCATTGTATGAGTTCGGGATCCGAATTGGTCTTAAGCGTCGTTACCCAGGGCTTGAAGAGCGCCATATTGAACTGGGCGAGACCGTATTCCTTAAACAACATCTGCCCTTCGTCGGAAGCAAGGTACTTCACCAAAGTCATAGAGGCTTCATAGTGGCCGCGTGTATTCTTCGAGGGGTTGCAGACGATGGCGGAGTAGACGTTGAGTGTATCCTTACCCGAGTCAACTACCTTGACGAGCCCCTTTATGAGCCCTTGAGCCGAGCCTTTGAGGAAGGTGGCGACATCCGTTATCGTATATGCGTTCTTCTGATCAGCGAGCTGTAGGGTCGCTGCCATGGTCGAACCAGCTTCGTAGTACCAGGGCTTCCCATCGGGAGCCATCTGTTGCTTCAGGATGGTAACGTTGAGCCCTGCCAGCTTCCAGAGTGCCTTCTCCTTCGAGTGTGTGCCCGAGTTGTCGCCTCGGCTGACCCAAATGACGTTTCCCTTGACCCCCTCTGCCGCTATCTTTTTTAACGCATCAACGGGGCCAAAACCCTTTATGCCGATTGGGTCGGCGCTGGGACCGACAAAGATATAGAAATTGTATGCAACGATCTTCCTGTTGACGCCGTATCCATCTGTTAGAAATTTAGTCTCAGCAGCGGGGTCGTGAACGAAAATTAGATCCGCGTTTCCCTTCTTCGCCGTCTCGATCGCGAGCCCAGTACCCTGGCTGATGAAGCTTACATTATACTGTGGATACTTTGCCTCAAAACTCTTCTTTAGGGTATCGAGAAATCCAGTATCGTAGAGGCTCGATGTCGTGGAGACTATTATCTGCTCCTTAGTCGTGGGTCTGGTCATGTACCAGGCACCCGCCACGAATGCAACTGCGAGGACTACGCCGATTATGACCATCGTCCTCTGACTGATTGTCATCCCTTTCTTCTCTGTCATCATTATCACCTATTAGCGAAATGTCTAGATCTGCATATCGGATAAGCTTTGCCGTCATGCACAAGCGTACATAACCATTTTAGGTTGCCACGGTTCGATATGAGGTGTAATCTGCTTGGAACCCCTCATCGACCCCTTCGGGAGGCGCGTAACTAGCCTACGAGTCAGCGTTACGCAGAGGTGTAACCTCGCCTGCTTCTTCTGCCACAGGGAGGGAGAGCACGACCCGGTAGGGGAGATGACTCCGGAGGAGATTGGGAGGCTCGTCGAGATTGCCTCAGAGTTGGATGTTACGAAGGTCAAGGTCACGGGAGGGGAACCTTTGATGCGGCGAGACATAGTCGATGTAACACGTCTTATCTCACCCTACGTGAGGGAGGTCTCGATGACGACCAACGCTATACTTCTCCCTGAAAAGGCGAGGCCCTTAAAGGACGCTGGACTCAGCAGGGTAAACATAAGCCTACATAGTCTAAAGAGGGAGTCAGTAGAGAGGATCGCCGGCGTCGACTGCCTTGAAAAGGTCAAGGCTGGGATAGAGGCCGCGGACGAGGCTGGACTCAAACCCATTAAGCTGAACTTTGTGGTCATGAAGGGGCTCAACTCCGATGAGATACCCGAGATGCTCCGACTCTCCGCCAAGACGGGTGCAATCCTTCAACTCATAGAGTATCAACGCCTGGAGCGTGGAGTAGAGAGGTGGGGGGATCTATACTATGATCTCACGCCTCTGGAGCGGATATGGGACGTGGAGGCAGTGAAGATCGTGGAGCAGGAGATGCACAGGAGAAAGAGGTACACACTCGCGGACGGGGCAACTGTAGAGATCGTGCGACCCATCCACAATACCGTCTTCTGCAACAACTGTAACCGGCTCCGCCTCACCAGCGACGGTAGACTAAAACCCTGTCTCATGAGGAGTGATAACCTCGTGCCCGCGGTGCAACTCTTAAGGATGGGTGCATCGAAGGAGAAGTTGGCGGATGTCTTCAGGCGCGCGACGAGCCTGAGAGCACCCTACTGGAGGGAGGGCAACTGAGGCTAAGAGTAAGGTACTTCGCGAGCATCCGAGAGCTTACGGGGATTCGGGAGGAGAATTTCGAGGTTCCTGAGGGAACCACGGCTGATGCCCTCAAAAACAGGGTACAGAGTCTTCATGAGAGTCTCAGACCACAGGAGGGGAACATCCTTGTGGCTGTTAACGGCTCATTCGTCGAGCCATCGCGGGTCCTAAGACAAGGTGACGAGGTTGCCCTCTTTCCACCCGTAAGTGGGGGCTGAAACCATGATACGGGTCACCAAGGACGACTTTAGCGTCGATGAGGAGCTTAGGCGCCTTACCACTCCCTCTGTGGGGGGTATAGTCACTTTCATCGGCGTGGTCCGGGCTGAGTCCGAGGGGCAGCGGGTCGACTCGATGGAGATTGAGGTCTACCCCGAGATGGCTGAGAAACAGCTTCAGATAATTAGAGGGGAAGCGATCAAGAAGTTTAGTATCGAGGAGATCCTGATTGTGCACAGGTACGGCAATCTTATGGTAGGGGACAACATCGTCCTCATCATTGTCTCCGCTGGGCACAGGGATGCAGCCTTTGACGCCTGCAGGTATGTGATTGACGAGTTGAAGAAGAGAGTACCCATTTGGAAGAGGGAGCACACCCCCACAGGAGCGTGCTGGGTGGAGGTTGGTAGACCTGACGAGAATTAACTCATTTAGTATGGTGAACATAACCGAGAAGAAGGAAGTCCCAAGGACCGCTGAGGCCATCGGCAGAATTACGCTCATGAAGGGAACGATTAAGGCTATTCGGGAGGGGAAGGTGAAGAAGGGTAACCCTCTCGCTATCGCGGAGATCGCCTGCATCCAAGCTGTGAAGAAGACCCCGGATCTCATACCAATGTGCCACAACATACCCATTGATGCAGTGAATACCAATTTCGATGTCTGCGACGACTACGTTGAGGCGAGATGCCGGGTCTCCGCTACTTATAAGACCGGAGTCGAAATGGAGGCCCTCACGGGCGTCTCTGTTGCCCTCCTCACGATCTGGGACATGGTGAAGTACCTAGAGAAGGATGAGGGCGGTCAGTACCCATCAACAAAGATCTCAGACATTAGGGTCATTGAGAAAAGGAAGGGACAGAGTTGAGCGAACACCCAACCGGCAAAAAGACACTCACAACGTTCGCACTAATAGTCACGAGCGACACTCGAACCGAAAGGGAGGACGAAACGGGGAGGATAGCTGTAAGCCTCATCGAGGGGGACGGTCACAGTGTAGCGAGCCACACCATCGTATCCAACAATGAGGGTAAGATCAGGGCAGAAGTCGAGAGGATACTCTACGACGATGCCGTGGAAGTAATAGTCACCAGCGGAGGCACCGGAATAAGTGCCAAGGACGTAACCGTGGCTGCTGTAGCGCCCCTACTGGAGAAGGAGATACCCGGCTTCGGAGAGTTATTCCGTAGAATAAGCTACGATGAAGTAGGCGGAGCCGCGATAATGAGCAGAGCCACCGCCGGAGTAGCCAACGGAAAGCTCATCTTCTGCCTTCCAGGTTCAAGGAACGCAGTGAAGGTCGCCCTCACAAAGATCATTCTACCCAACGTTGGTCACATGCAGTGGGAGCTAAACAGATGAAACCATTTGGGAAGCTGATGACGCGCCTCGATGCAGTGCAACTCATAGATGAGAACGTCAAGCGGATCACGCGGATCGAGGAAGTACCTATAGAGGAGGCCTCAGGGAGAGTACTCGCTGAGGATATCGTAGCCGGATTTAACGTGCCACCCTTCGACAGGAGCTCGATGGACGGCTATGCTGTCAAAGCCAAGGACACGACAGGAGCATCATCCAAGCCCTTAACTCTGAAGCTAATCGGCACCCGGCACGCGGGTGAGGTCTTCAACGGCATCATCAGGGATAAAGAGTGCATGGAGATCGCCACCGGCGCCCCAGTCCCAAAGGGAGCGGACGCGGTTGTCATGGTCGAATACACTAAACTCTCCAATAACATTGTCGAGATACAAAAAGAAGCGAGACTCGGAGCTAATATCGCCCCTGAAGGGGAGGACATCAAAAAGGGTGAGGTTGTTGTCAAGGCGGGCGAGGTTCTGACGCCGGGTAAAATCGGCGCCGTCGCCGCTCTCGGATTCTCTAAGGTGAAGGCATATGCGAAGCCCCGCGTCGCCATCTACTCCACAGGCAACGAGATCGTCCCTCAGGGCATGCCCCTCAATCAAGGGCAGGTCTATGACATCAACAGCTACACACTATCGGCGGTTGTTGCAGCGAACGGCTGCGTATCGGTCAGGATGGGATTGGTGAGGGATGACCTCGAGGCTATTGCTGATGCAGTGAGGGACGCCGCCAATTACGACGTCGCTGTCTTCAGTGGTGGTAGTAGCGTCGGTGTACGAGACCTCTTCGCTGGAGTCATCGAGGAGCTGGGAGTTGTTTACTTCCACGGACTCAGAGTGAAGCCAGGGAAACCGACCCTCTTCGGAAAAGTCGGAGTTATCCCCGTCTTCGGGATGCCCGGCTACTCGACAAGCTGCTTAAACAACGCTTACGTCTTCCTCGTACCTGCGTTAAGGAAAATGGCAGGTCTGCCCATGGCTGAAGAGAGGACCATGAAGGCAAGGCTGTGCCGACCAATCAAGGCGGAGGGAGAGAGGGAACAGTTCTACTCAGTCCACGTAGAGAAAGGCGAGGCTGTTCCAGTCTTCAAACAGAGTGGAGACATCACAAGTATAGCCTACGCCAATGGCTACATCATTATTCCGATAGGAACAAAGCTTCTAGACTCGGGGACAGAGGTCACCGTTTACCTCCTCTCTTAAGCGAACCTCTTTTACGGTCCATTCAACCCTTCTTTTCTCATGAGCAGGAAGGCGTTCAAGTACGAGCTCGGAGAGGACTTCGCCCTCAAAATGGATGTAGATGACCCCCTAGCCGTCTTTAAGAACCGTTTCTACCACATCCCAAATAGCATCTACATGGATGGGAACAGCCTCGGACTAATGAGCAGAGACGCAGAGGAGACCCTTAACCGCGTAGCGAACGAGTGGAAAAACCTCGGCATCGCTGGATGGGGCAAGGGGAAAATACCATGGATCGATTATGGCGAAACCCTAGGAGACATGGAAGCGCCACTCGTCGGAGCGGAGCCCGGAGAGGTCGTCGTCACAAACAGCACGACCGTCAACCTCCACAACCTCGTCGCCACCTTCTATAAGCCAAAGGGGAGGAGACGTAAGATACTCGCGGATGAACTCAACTTCCCCAGCGACTTGTATGCGCTCTACGCAGACATCGCTTTGATGGGTGGGGATCCTGAGAAGGATCTGTTACTAATCAAAGCGAGGAACGGCTTAATCGATGAGGACGACGTCGTCGAGCAGATGACGGGTGAGGTTGCCCTCGCGCTCCTCCCAAGTGTGTACTACAAGTCAGGGCAACTCACTGACATGAAGCGTCTCACTAAGTCAGCTCACAGGAAGAAGATAGTCATAGGCTTCGACTGTAGCCACAGCGTCGGGGTTGTGCCGCATCACTTAGATGAGTGGGACGTCGACTTCGCCTTCTGGTGTAACTACAAATACATGAACGCTGGGCCCGGTGGGACGGCCAGTCTCTACGTGAACAGGAGGCTGTTCGGCGTGCGGCCAGGTTTAGCTGGGTGGTGGGGGAACAATCGCTCCACGATGTTCAACATGGAGACTAGGTACGACCCAGCGAAGAACGCAGCGGCATGGCAAATAGGGACCATAAACATGTTCAGCGCGGCACCGCTCGAAGGCTCGCTCCAGTTGATGAAGGAGGCGGGTATCGAGCGAATCAGGGAAAAGAGCCTCAAGATAACCGGGTACCTCATGTACCTCATCGACGAGATGCTTGGGAAGCCACCTTACAACTACTCCATAGCGACACCACGTGAGCCAGAGCGTCGCGGTGGGCACGTCGGCGTTGCCCATAAGGAAGGTTGGAGGATTAACCAGGCCCTAATTACCCGGGGTGTCATACCTGACTTCCGGCCACCAAACATTATGCGCCTCGCTCCCATCCCCTTATACGTCAGCTACCACGACGTCTGGAAGGTGGCGCAACACTTGAAAGCTGTCATAGATAACAAAGAATACCAGAAGTTCAAGGACGAGCGCTCTACCGTCACCTAAACATTTGCTAGGAAGCATTTTTTTTAACCCATTTATCGTGCGGGTTCAACCCCTC
>JBGPRA010000032.1:0-16326 GCA_041489375.1 Bathyarchaeia archaeon
GCGGATAACGACGGATTTCGACATTCTGTCGCTAACCACCACACCGTCCAATACCCGCCCCCTCACCGCTAGGGAGCCATGGAATGGGCAGTCTGGGTCACTACACTCGTTCTCGGGTCTTTTTAGGCTCATCAAAACTTTCTCGCCCTACCAATCTCGTTTCGGCTTCTTCTTTACACGGTCTTCTGGTCGACCTATGAGGGTTTTTCCCTCTACCTCAACCAAGGTTCCGTCAAGGTTGAAAATGAATGACGCTTCACCCTTCGCTACAGTCTTCTCTTTTTTCCCGTTACTTAGTGTCAGGGTGTTTCGCGTCTCTGATACTATTGATCCCTTGATCTTTTTCTGTGTCTTGTTGTTGCCACCGCTGATCCTCGCATCGAGCCCGATGAGCTCGTGGCGGGTGATGTTCTCAGCGGTGACGGGCGTCATTACTTAGACGCCTCCTCGTGGATGATGGTCTCTATTCTCGCTATTGCTTTCTTTATGGCTTTGGACCTACCGGGGTTTTCGACAGACCCGCCTGCATTGATTAGTGTCCTGATCTTGGAGAGCTCGGTCTTCAACTCAGTGAGTTTCTTTATTCTCTGTTCTGAGGTCATCTCCCTAACTTCATCGAGTCTTATTATCGGCAACTATTTCTCCTCTTTATCCTCTTTGGGTACGTCGATCTCATTCTTGGGCTCTTCCTCGCCCTTCTCTTCGGATGTTGCCTCGGTCTCTAATGATGTAGGGGTAAGCTCTACTGTTGCCTCTTCTGGTTTTACCTCGGCTGTGATTTCTTCTGCGGCTTCTGTAGGTTGCTCTGTAGATTGTACTGCTTCTACCGCTGGAGTGGGTTGCTCTGTAGACTCTACTGCCTCTACCGCTGGAGTGGGTTGCTCTGTGTCGGGCTCTACTCCCTCTGGCATGTAGACTTCTTCTTCTGGGTACTCGATCTCTGGGAGGTCCTTGAGTGTGATCTTGTCTGGGAATTTCGCGTCTGGTGGTACGATGTTAACTGTTACCCCGAGGATACCCCTCTTCTGTTTGACGTGAATGGTGGCGTGGCGGAGGTATCTCTTCGACGGTTCACCAGCTTTAGGTATGTAACCTTCGCTAACTTTCTCGAATCTTGCTCTCGCGCTTCTTATTGGACCCTTGAGTATGATCTCGCAGCCTAGTGCGCCACTGTCCATAATTCTGCGTAGGCTCCAGAACATGCTCCTGCGGAAGTGGACGCCGCGCTCGAGGGCGTTTGCGACTCTCGCCGCCATTATGTGGGCGTTGAGCTCCGGAAACTCCATCTCTACAACCGTGATCTGGGGGTTTACCAAGCCGATCTTGCGCTCTAGTTTCTCGGAGGCGTCCTTGATAGCCCTGCCTCTCTTACCTATTACCCTGCCAGGCCTCATTGTGTAGAGGTTGATCTGGGCGCCAAGCGGTGTTTTTGTTAGTGTGATCCCGCCGTAACCGGCTTCCTCGAACTCCTTTTGAAGGAGCTCGTCGACCGCCATGCGCTCCTTACAGTCTCGGATGATTCTCTTGACTACTGACAAGCTTACACTTCCTCAACAGCGACCTCGATGTGGGTAAGGTGGTGGAAGTATGGTGAGGCCCTTCCGTAGGCTCGCGGAATGAACTTCCTTATCCTGCGGCCTCTGTGAGCCGCAATATGTGTGATCTTTAAATTTTCGGTGTCTAGCCCTTTGAACTCGGCGTTCGCCTCAACGGAGTCGAGGACCCTCAGGATATCTCCGGCGGCTTTCTGCGGGTATCTACCTGCGTCGAAGCCCTGGGCCTCTTTTCTGTGGGGGACTTTACCCCTATATCTATTATATGGGACGGGCTTTTTCAGCTCGACGACTTGTTGCAGTGTCTCCTTTGCCTTGGCAAGCTTCATATCTTTAATGTAGTTGCAGATCTCTCTGGCAGCCTTTGGCTTTATTCTGAGATCCCTGCCGCTGGCTATCGCTGTCTTGTCTGGATCTAGACCTGTAACCGAGTATCTCCAGGATGGCATATGCGCACCGTTCGACCTTACTTGAAATCGGGACTTTATATAAAAACGTTATCTAAATTCGCGGTGGGTGCGATTCTATTGATTATTATTATCAGTCTTTTTTATTTACTGATTATGAGGGTCATTTTGAAGAGTTTTTAGTGGTTTTTTTCTGGATATTTTGTATGCATTATTATTATGCAATTTATTTTGAAATTTATTATGGGATAAAAGAAACTGAAGTAATTTTACTTCAGCGGTATGTACATCGAGCTTCTTGATGCTCCGATTCCTGGCTTTCCATGGCGGACGAGCTTATTAGTTATCACGAATTCGCCGAGGTAGTGCCCGAGCATTTTCTCGTTGATTCTAACCTCCACGAACTCTTGACCGCTGTGTACGAGAATGGTCTTGCCTATCATTTCAGGGATGACGACCATGTCCCTTGAATGGGTTTTGATGGGTTTTCCATTGTCCTGTCTGAGGCGCTCTAGGATGATCCTCTGCTCGTTACTGAGTCCCCTGCGAAGGCTCCTCCTCATTCGACTAGGTAGAAGGTTGATGAACTCGTCCATCGACATGGCCTTAAGGTCGTCTACGCTTCGACCCCGGTACTGGAAGTTCTTTGGCATTCGTCTTCACTCCATCATTTCGCGTTATTTAATCGTGTTGGTTATTCCCTCTTGCGTTTCGTACCGCCTCTTCCAGAAGTTCTTGCTGCGATGAGTCCGACTTTGGCGCCTGGTGGTGCATTGCGGCTTACTGTAGTGGATTTACCTGGACGCCTGTGGCGACCACCACCATGTGGGTGACTGGCAGCGGTCATCTTTACGCCGTGTGCTACTGGGTAGACCTTATTATTTGATTTTGCGGCGTGGTGACCTTCTCCTGCTTTGAGGCGTGGCTTTTCTAGGCGGCCTCCACCTGAAATTACACCAATTGTTGCCCGAGAATTTTCAGGGAGAAGTATACTCTTCTTTGATGGGAGCTTCACGACGGTCTTGCTCAGGTTGTGGGCGATGACTGTGGCATATGTACCTGATGCGCGGACAATCCTGCCTCCGTCTCCGGGTTGTATCTCGATGTTGTTGATTAAGGTTCCCTCTGGAACTTTTCTGAGGGGGATGATGTTACCTACTGTGAGCGGCGCCTCTGCGCCTATTACTATCTTCTGGTCGACATGAGTACCTTCGGGTGCTACAGAGTAGAAAGTCTCTCCGCTGGCGAGTTCGATTACAGCGAGAGGCGCGGCTCTTCCGGATTCGTGGATAATATCCCTGATGGTTCCGCTTAGTGACTCTTTCGCCAAAGCGGGGTATTTTGCTTGAGCGACCTTGCCCGTATGTGCGCTCTGGAATACGGGGGTTCCACGTCCGCGGCGTTGTACCTTGATTCGTTTTCCCATTCTTCACACCTACAGTATTCCGAGCTTGATAGCAAGTTCTGAGGCGCTAAAGCCCTCCTTGAGTTTTATGAATGCCTTCTTCTTCCCATTTCTGTCAATGAGTGTGTTGATTTCCTTCGCCTCGACCTCGTAAAGTTCCTTGATTGCCTTGGCGATGTCTTTCTTGTCGGCTTCTCTGTGTACTATGAAGATAAGCTTGTTCTCGTTCTCGATCATGTATACGCTGCGTTCGGTCATAGTCGGATACATTATTACATCGTGTGCTTGCATTGTCAATCCTCCCATGTATCGTCAAGAGCGGTAAAGGCTGATTTTGCCCATACAACGAGTCTACCCGCGTTTGCTCCGGGGGCAAGTAACTCTGCGTTGAGGTTTCTTAGTACGGTGACATCGACACCGGGTAGGTTTCTAGCAGCTGAGCTAACGCCCTTATCCTCATTGATTACGATGAGAGGACCTTTACCTATTTTCTTGCCTCTTCCCCTCATGTTTCCTCTGCCTGCGCGTACCTTCCTGCGGTCAGCGCGCTCGACATCAGCCCAGATGCCTATCTTTACGAAAATGTCCTTGATTTCTTTGGTCTTCTGGACTCCTTCTAATGCATCTTCGAGTACTAAGGGGAGCCGAGTGACACCTTCGATGTTGTGACCTCGGGCAGCGACTATCTCCTTATTGGCTGTAGCGGCTATGCCAGATCTGATAGCAAGGCGTCGTTCCTTCTTGTTAATTTTCTTGATTGTGACCTTTTCGGACTTTGGTGGTGTAGAAAGGTGACCACCTACTGCCTGAACAGCGAAGTCTGCCTTTCCGCTCTGCTTGAGACGAGGAAGCCTTGCCTGAGCGTGACCGGTGCCTCTACTGAGTGCCGTGTTCCGCTTTCCAGCCATTGGATCTCTACCTTGAGGCTGAAAGTCATGGCTCTGTTGTGCAATAACTGCCCTCCGTATTACCTCTGGCTTAAGTGGGGTTTCAAACACCTTGGGAAGATCGACCTCATCGATCTTTTCATTCAAGAGATTTACCACAGGTATCTTCATTATTGGCTCTTCTCCTTCCCCCACTCAGTGTTGATGTATGTTATCTGAGGGGCAGTTTTAGGATAGGTTATCTTCCTTATGGCTTTCCTCATTCGGATAAGTCTCTTAGGTGTACCTTGAACGCTTCCCTTGATAACGATATAGTCACTCTTGACTACTCCGTATCTGTTGAAGCCTCCAGTTGGCGAGACTCGAGCGCCGTCGTTTCCGAGTAACAGTATACGTTTATTGTAGTCGACACGGTGATGGGAGCCCATTTGCCCAGCGCGGGCTACGTGTGGGTGAATCGTCCTCGGTGAAACAGGAGCGATCGAAGCTACACCCCTTATTGTCTTACGGGACTTGTTCTGAAGGATACGGATACCAAACCTCTTGACAGGACCCTGAAAGCCTTTCCCCTTAGTGACTCCGGCAAGATCAATTGATTCGCCTGGCTTAAACACCTGAGATGCGGATATGGTTTTGCCAAGTAGACCCTTAGCGTACTCGATTTGCTGATCTATACTGCTGCCTCCAATCTTGATCTCTATGAGGTCGGGTACGTTCTTCTCAAGAGAGGCTAGTTTAGGCTGGGTTGCAGCAAGTATTCTTATCTCCTTGGCCTTATCTTTGACGGAGACTAGTTTCTCCATCTCCTTTACGGCGTCTGGAGTTTTTTTGAACTTAACAACCTTGATCAGGTCCTTCGGGGGTTCAGTCATCCAAGCCTCGGTAATTACTTTATAGCCGTCATAAGTCTCCTTGTATGACCGGACAGCGCAGATCAACATAGGAGGTGCCTCGATGATGGTCGCGGCAACCTTTATCTCTTGTCCAAATTCAGGGACCTTCGCCCTATCCTCAACCTGGTAGAGGTGGGTCATCCCCGCCTTATACCCTGCGAAGCCTAGGAGCTGGGGACCTTCTGTGACCTCAGGCCATTGCTGAATGCGTCCGTTGAAGTGGCTAGCCCTACGCCTGGGATAGAATGACTTTGATCCTTTTCTTGGTGAACGTGGCCTAGGCATCGTAGCCTCTCCTTATTTTTATTAGCTGTAGTGAATCAGCGAGTCTTACATTTAAATGATTCGTATATCGGTGGATAAACGCCTATTTTGCCCGTTTTCGTCTCTTAGGGCTTGATTCAGTCTCATTTGGCGACTTGGGGTTTCTCCCAGCCTCGGTATGGTAGGGACAAGGGTCGCTGATCGGACATATAGAGCATTTGGGGTTGAGGGCCCTGCATATGTCCCTGCCGAACTGGATGAGCTTTATGTGAGCATCAAGGTAGCTCTCTGGGGCAACCCTGCCTTCTAGTGCTAGACGGATCGTTTCGTAGTCTGCGTTGCTTGGAACGAGTCCTAGCCTCTTGGATATTCTGGCGATGTGCCTATCTACCGGGAGGACAAGTTTACCTGCGTTAAATAGGAGTACCACATCAGCGGTCTTCTTGCCTACACCTGGTAGTTTCATAAGCTCCTCGCGTGCCACAGGATAAGGTTTGGATAATACCTGTGTTAGGTCACCATCGTAGAGGGCAAGAACTTTTTTAGCGACTTCTTTGATGATGATACTTCTCTGGTTATACATACCAGCTGGATGGATCGCCTCAGCGATATCCAATAAAGATGCTGCTGAGATTGTGTTAGGTGTCACGCCTATCTGCTCCTCGAGGCACCTGTAAGCCTTATCCTCATTCCGCCAGTTCGTGTTCTGGCTTAGGATTGTCCTGACTAACGCCTTGAATGGGTCTCCGCTGTTTGGGGTCCATCGGCGAGGGTAGGCAGATAAAATCCTGTATAGTACCTCGTTAGGTTTCTTCCTCGCTTTCATCTTCGGGGTCAGGGTCTCCAATGATCTTCTCCGGGTCTTCAACTAGTAAAGTGGGAGGAATTGGTTCAGCAGGGATAGGGGATTTGTTCTTTATTTCTTGAAGTTTCCATGCGATGAGGTCGAGGAGTTCTTTTAAGTTTGTTCGCTGGTTGGCGGAGACGGTTATCCATGGTATATCGTAGTGGGTTAAGCTTAGTTCTTCTTCGATTGTTGCCCCTGCGTCGGGGAGTGCCTTATCGATTTTGTTGAAAACGAATATGACACGGTCTATGGAGACGCCTATGTCGCGGAGTAGGCTGATGCCCTCGCCCAGTTTGAGCTTGAGGGTGAGTGGTGGGTCTGTGATCTCAAAGAGGAGGATCACTATGTCGGCGCTCCTAATATCTTCGAAGTTGAGCTGAAAACTCTTTATGAGGTGATGGTCGAGATCGAGGACGAAGCCGATTGTATCTATGAAGAGGACTGTAGTTTTAGAGTCGATGTATCTTTTCTGGTACTTACTGCTCAATGTTGTAAAAGGTATGTTGCTGACAGGTTTATGCTCACCAGTTAGGGCGTTGAAAAGGCTGGTTTTGCCAGCGTTATAGAATCCTGCTATGCATATTGTGGGATAGCCGAGTTTATGGCGGTTGTCTATCTGGCGTTTCTTCTCTACCATTAACCCCCTTATCTCTTCTTGTATACCTGCCTGGCGTCGCGATATCTCCCTCAGCTGTCCGCGGAAACCATACTCTCCTCCACTGTGAAAGAAGGGGCGGTCGTGGGTGAATTGAATATTCGCGGCTAACTTGTAGAATGGGGCTAACTTCTCTAGCTTAGCTGACTCTATCTGAAGTTTACTCAAGTTGTCCGATGCCATCTGGTCGAATATCTCGAGGGTGAGTTCGTATCGGTCTATTACGTCGCAACCAGTGCCTTGGATCAGGTTTAACTTCTGACTGCTCTTGAGTAGGTTGTAGAAGACGACCAGCTGGACGTCGCGCTTCCTAGCGAGTTTATTTATTTCGCCTACTTTTCCCTTGCCTATACAATAACGCTCAAATGGACGGAACCTTGTCTGGACGACCTCTCCAACGACATCTATGCCGAGTGCTTGTATGAGTGCCTTGAGTTCGTCGAGTCTTACACGGTATACTTTATGGTCATGTATGTTTGTTTTTAGCATACATATTATGGCGCGGCCTTTCATGGCTTCCCTTGGACGGATTTCTTCTGGCATCGATGTGTAGTGGTGTTGTTATCTGTCTCTTAAAAAGCATCCATTAACCGTTCTTTTGAATATGTTGATTTCTTAATTTGGGCACGGAGTAAGTCTTCTTCTCATCTATGTAATTATGCATCCAATATACTTGTATGGGCTCACGCAATTTTTTAATTTCATCTTAGTGTATTAATGAATAGTTAACAGTCTATTATTAGTTGATGCGAATTAGATTAATATTTGGAGTTTAAAGAGGTTCATGCGCATACAGGCTATTATAGAAAATCTAATCATATTGAAAGCCAACTCTTAATTTGGTTATAATGAAAGAAGAGGATAAAGATACAAAAAAATTACCTAAGAAACCAAAAAAGGTACTGGATAAGACGTTGCCTAAAAAGAGAATCGAGTTCGTCGTAACCTATGAAGTGGAGGGGTCCAAGTCCAAAAAACATAAGGTACATGCTTATTCTAAAGAAGAGGCGGAGAAAATGATGACCATAAAACTCGAATCTCAGATAAATCTGGGAGAGATCAATGGCTTCAAAATCATATCAGTGGAAATAGAAAAAGAGCCATTATAACATATTTGCAAACATCAATTCGTGCAAGCACGTGCGTTTTAATAACAAGTGTGAATGTGGGCTCTTGCCTTCGGAAAAAGGATACCCATCAGTTCCCTATATTCAGGTTTAATTCGGACATCTAGATATTCAGGCTCTATCTCGTCTAAGCTACGGTAGCCGAGGAGCATCTTTGTGAATATCCGGGGGTTGATCAGTACATCGCCTTTCTGTTCACTTGGATTCTGTTTCACGCCAGTGATTACACCATCGGTGAAGGTCAGGGTAACTGTAACGCTGTAAAGATTGATGGGGATAAGGCCTGTATAACCCTGATACTGTGATTGGGCAATCCTCTCCTCGAGCACTGTGGTGATAGTCGTTAAGATTCTGAATGGATCAACGACTTTTATCTGCCAAGCGTATAGTGGTTTTTCTATGGAACCGAGGATTGAAAGATATTTGTTAAATGGCACGTCGTAACTTTCCCTGGAAACTAGCTCGGTTGAACCGTTCTCCTCTCCCAGTATTCTTAGGAAAGTCGCTATCTGTTTTGAAGCATCTTCGTCTGTATCGCTAATCTCGTGAAGTAAGACCATTGTGTTCTTAATTGTAGCCCTAAAATAGGCGACTGGTGACCCAAGGCGTCTAACGATATATGTTTTGCTCGCTGACTCGCCAACGTGTCCAATTCGCTCTTGTGCTTCCCACTCCTCGCGACTTCTTAAGCTGTGCACTAGGTATTTTTTTTGGCTATCTTCGAGTAATTCCATTACCCTTGGCACATCCACAGTGGTTAGAGCTGAGATATCATAACTCGGTTGTTTAGGCAGGTTTTTAAGGGGAAGCGCCGCCCACTCGTCAAGTGGAACAGAGTACTCATAACCGAATTGACGATAGAAGAAGGGTATCCCCTCGATAGCGGCGAGGTGGTAACCGTCTTCCTTGATACGTTTATCGAACTGCTTGTTAATGATTCTTTGTAGCCCTCTATTCCTATACTCAGGGTCGGAGGCGACTAGCCCGGTTTCTGCTACTTTTAATTTGATCCCCCCGAGGCTCCAGGTCTGGGGTATTAGGTTGAGGGTGGCGACCATCCGGTTTCCGTCCCAGAGGGAGAAGAAGTTCCTAGATTTCATCACTGGGTGATTGTTCCTTAATCGCCTGGCTAAGATGTCCACACCCTCTCCCGGAAAAGCCGCCTGTAGGAGTCTCGAATACTCCTCCCAGTCATGTTCGCTTTTTATGTATGAGAATCTGTAAGGAGTCGTCGTTAGCACCATTTAGGGCGAGGGAATATCTCGTTTAAGCTTTTGTTTGATCCTTTACTCTGTTGAGTAGCATGCCTGCTATCTCTTTCTTCGAGGTGAGAGAGATATGGATCACATCGCGTTTCTGGTCTATTATATATACCTCGTTTGTGTCGACGTTGAAGCCACGGCCTTCCTTGGAGACGTCGTTTGCAACTATGAGGTCCATCTTCATCTCTTTGAGGCGCTTATAGCTTATATCTATTAGCTCCTTCTCTGTTATGTCATATTCTGCTTTGAAGCCGACTAGGAATACGTTTGGGTCAGTCTTCTTGACCTCTGCGATTATTTTGGGAAGCGCTTTGAGTCTGAGGACCCAATCGCCCTTACTCGAAGGCATCTTCTCCATCTTCCTATCTACGGGCCCCCAGTCTGATGCAGCCGCTGAGAGAATCGCGACATCATACTTCGCTGCCTTAAGTTCGTGTACAACGGCGTCGAGCATCTCCTCTGTTGTTTCTATTTTAACGACCTTGGAATTAGGTGGAGGTTGTACTATGGCTGGACCATAGATCATTGTGACTATTGCGCCGCGCTCAAGGGCTTCTTCCGCTATCGCTACCCCCATCTTTCCCGAGCTTGGATTAGTAATATAACGGAATGCATCGATATACTCACGCGTCGGACCTGCGGTGATAAGGATACGCTTGCCCTTAAAGTCCTGAGGCATTGATAGTTTTCTCACAACGGCCTCGATGATATCTTCGGTACCAGGTATCTTGGCTTTCCCTTCTTCGAATCTAGGCATAAGGACTTCAATGCCAATCCCTTGGAGCTTTCGGATGTTCTCATTGACTATAGTGTGTTTGTACATGCTTGCGTGCATTGCTGGGGCTATTATCACGGGAATTCCTGCGCCTATAGCTGTAGTGAGTAAAGTCGTAACTGGTGTGTCGTCGATGCCTGCGGCGGCTTTTCCGATGGTGTTGGCTGTGGATGGCGCCACGAGGATAAGGTCAGCGCGTTGCTTGTGTTCGCCACCGTATTGAACGTGCTCTATCTCACCAGTGAGTTCTGTAACAACGGGGTTCCCTGTAGCCCAGTGGAGCATATCGGGGTGAACTATATGTTCAGCCATTTTAGTCATAACAACGTAGACGTCGGCACCTAGGCGCATCAGCTCCCTTGCGATGTCTGGACTCCTAATCGCAGCGACACTACCCGTCACACATAATATAATTTTTTTTCCGAGAAGTTCCTTTGACTTTGTTCCGATTATTGTCTTGGATGTGTGCTCACCGAATGCCATCTCAATCTCATTGCTTAGGGCAACGAGGGCGTCTTTTAACTTTTTACAACAAGAGCTTCGGTTGTTAGATGGGGGTAGTGATTAGAGTTCGTCGAGTTTTTCCTCTATCTCGCTGAGGCGCTCCGTTATCTCCTCGAGTTTCTCTTCGATGGTGTCAATTTTTCCGATTAGACCGGCAACCTCGACCTCGAGGTCGTTTAACTTTTTCTCTTGACTCATGTATTAGTCTCCGGTTCTGCGTTGATTTCTTCGCTTTATAAATTTAACTAGGTTTTTTTCGATTCAGTCTAGGTGTTTCGCTTAGCATTCTTAAGTGCCTCCATGTACCATCTACTGTCTTCCTCCGCGTAACTATTGACGTCGTAGTGAATTGGGCTACCTTCGTTGCTTAGTATGATAACGTCCCTGATCTGGCTGTTCATTATCTTGCGGCGACATCTCTGGCATGGAACTGCCATAGTGAGCTTCCCGTCCTTGTCTCTTCCTGCAATGTAGAGTGTTGATCCTATCCTGTCACTTCGGTTACTATTGATGATCGCATTCTCTTCCGCATGGACGGCAGGACAGTAGTCGTACGCTGCCCCTTGTGGTGACTCCATCTCGTCCTTTATACAGCCGACTTCGTAGCAGTTAACGACGCCCCTTGCTGTCCCGTTGTAGCCAGTTCCCACTATTGTGCTATCTTTTACTATTACTGCACCAAACTTGCGCCTTGTGCAGGTGGAGCGAGCTGCGACGCTGAGAGCTATATCGAGAAAATACCTGTCTTTTTCTGGGCGATCCATGAATCGAAGATAGGTTGGATCGTATAAAAAGATAATCGGGTGAAAACGTTTATCGCCTCAATCGAACTCCGATAATTAGGCGGGCGATGATGACTTTGCCCTTCTGAACCCGTGATGAGGATCTTGAGTTTGGAGCCCGCCGCTCGTAACCTTCATACCACGAGCAGGGCATCTGTATCAACGGTGAAGAATAATGCCGTGGATAGAAGTCAAATGGTATGCTGGTCGGGACAAGGCCACGAAGGCTAAGACTATGGAGTTGTTGACAAAGGCGATGTGTGAGGCTGTTGGGTGTAAACCCGAGGCAGTCAGCGTCGTCTTCTACGATATTGAGAAGTACAACTGGGGAAACGCTGGTAAGCCATACGGTAACTAGCTTACTAGCTAAACTTTATTTTTAAGAGCGTCCTCCAGCTCGGAGATGACGCCCTCTTTTTCGATCAACGCAATGTAAGGACCCAACCTTGGTCCCTGACTTTTACCCAGCAGAACCCTGTAGATAACAGAAAAGACATCTCTCGGCTTCCAATCATTAGCCTTCGCCGCTTTAAAAGCGACGCCCTGAAACTCATCAGGAGTATTTGTTTTCATGAGCTCAGATATGACTGCTTTAACTATTGTGACCTCTTGTTCGGTGAGGTTTACTTCTGGCGGCTTATCTGCGAAATCCTCTATCCAGTTGAGTGCATAGTTAATTCGTTTGTCTAGGCCGTTCTCAGTTTTGTCGAGGTACCCATATTCTTTTAGCTTTTCCCTTATGAATTCAGCCTCAGCTCCCTTTGGAGCGAGCCTAGCTAGCTTCAAGATGAGATTGTAAGGCACGTGGATATCGGGTTCCTTAGGGGGTTTCAACATCCAACAATATTCATAGAGGCCAGAGGCCTGTGCCAATTCCATCTCGTTTAGGTTCTTCGTCTTACCGAAGTAGGCGTCCTCGGTGTCATCGAGCTCGTCCATATGAATTGGAATGCCCTCGACGCTCCCACTCTTAGTGCCTATGAAGCGTTTGAATATGAGAAGGTTTAATGACTGGGGGGAGCCGTAGCGGTACCAAACCTGTGGGGTGAAGACGTTACCCGCAGACTTGCTGATCTTATGCCCGCCGCGATCGGTGAACATCTCATATTGGACGTGCATTGGGGGTTCCCAATCGAGTATTTCACGGCAAATTCTATCATTTACGCGAACGCTATCAGCTATGTCTTTACCATAGGCTTCGAAGCGTATGTCGAGAGCCCTCCATCGAGCCGCGAACTCGACCTTCCAGCTAAGCTTGCCATTCCCTGAGAGTACGTCGACCTCGCCTTTGTGGTTACAGCCTTCGAGCCAGTTACCGCGGACCTCCATTCCCTTGCATTCGTACTCGATAGTGTGTGAATCGGGGTGGTAAGCGGTGGCGTGCGTGGTGTAGATGCGTCCACATTTTTCACAGACGACAAAGTAGGGGAGCTCTTCCATGTACTTCTCTTGTCCGATTTCCTCCTTAATGATTTTACCCACGCGCTCGTGGTTGTTCATAATAGCGAGGATCTCTTCATCGAAGACGCCCTGCTTATAGCATTCGAAGCCACTCATGAAGTGGTAGTCAGCGCCGCTTGTGTCGAGTGCAGTGAGAAGTTGGCTTGTCATGTGGGCGCCAAAACTCTTGTGACAGTCGCCTGCTGGATCGGGTATTGTGCTCACGGAGTAGCCGAGCCATTTCTCCAACTCTTTGGGGAGTCCCGCGGGGACTTTCCTAAGACCATCCTTATCGTCACTAAATGCTATGAGTTCCGCGTCATAGCCCTGGACTCTGCAACCTAGGGCAACGGCATAGTTACGGAGGGCGTCGCCGAGGCTCCCTATGTGGGGAAAGCCAGAGGCACCGAGACCACTCTCGGTTCTTATCATCTTTAGGCTTCTGCCGAGCCTCTTTTCGCGCTCGATAAGTTCAGACGCAGCTTTGTCATACCATGTACCCTTGCCTATGATGCTGGGGTTAATATTTTGATTAATGTTGTTAGTCAAGCGTCTCTCATACCCTTAGCCGTTAGTATCCCATATTAGTAAGCTAAAAAATATGTCCTTTTACTAATGAAGTAAAAGATGAATAGGATGTTTTTATGCGTGGGTAATTTCTAGTTCTCGCTTATCAAGCGTGTATGCGTTCTAGTGATTTAGAGGAATAATAAGGGGGCTCACCATAGGAGCCACAGGTTTAAACGTCTTCTATATTTGAGGGCTACTTCTGGGCATCATTTGAGGGTGAGTAGTACTTTGGGTAGTTCCATCATAGACTTTACTATAGCGTCTGGCTTTGCGGCTTCAAGAGCCTCTTTTCTTGTGAAGTATACTGGTATAGCTATTGCTCTAGCCCCAGCTGCTTTAGCAGCTAATACATCGTTATGACTATCACCAACCATCACGCCGTTGCGAGGATTGACTCCGATTCCTTCGAAGCATGCGAGGACCTGATCTGGATGTGGCTTCATTCTTAGGCCGATGGTTCTTCCTATTACTGAGTCGAAATAACTGGATACACCGAGCTTATCGAGAATTTTCTCTGCTACATTGCCTGAATTGGAGGTGCAGACGCCCATCTTGACATAGTTTTCTTTAAGCCAAATCAGGGATTCATATGTACCGGGCATGAAGCCACATTTTTCGACGCCTTCTCTCTCATATTTATCCAAGATAGTCCAAATGCCATCGCGTATCACCGCCATCTCGATAGGGGACCTCGAAGCAGAGAGCTGAGTATCCATCTCATACATCAGGTTGAATAGTCCCTTAGAGGAACACTGCGCGAGGTCGCTAACACTACATCCGCATTCCCTGTATGCCTTGATTATCTGGTCCTGTGCCTCCTTCCATTTCACATGCTCACCGAGGTTAACAAGGGTGGCATCGAAATCGAAAACGATGCCTCTAATGCTCAGGGAATTCAAGATGAGAAAGGATGGGGTATCGAGTGTATTAATGTTTAAGTGGAGCCCCGGGCGGGCTGCTAACTTCGAGTTTGATGCCCCTCCCTATTCGCGCACGCACCGAATCCATGATTTTCTACTTACATCTCTCATTAAACTAACCATAAATTACATCTGTTTGAAACCTTAGTGGCACACGTTCTCGTCTTCCTAAGACCTCGAAATGGCATCATTCTACCTAATAACTGAACCTAAGCTTTAATCGTAAAATACACGTGATTCTTCTGCACAATAGGCAACGCCTTCAAAGAATCCAGATTCCCCCCAGTCAACACATCCTCATCGGCAGAGGCTGCAACTGCTTCTCCTACGAATAGTGTGTGATCACCACAGGTCAAGTGATTCACGACCCTGCATTCAATGTGCCCAAAACACTCCTCAATGAGCGGCGGTTTCACCTTCTTCGCAGGGATCGGTGTAAGCCCGAACTCTTTGAACTTATCATGGTCTCTCCCCGACTTGATTCCGCAAAGGTGCATCTTCTCCTTCAGGGAGATGCTGGGCGCGTTGATGACGAACTCGCCCTGATCCATGATGAGGTCGTGGCTGTATCGCTCAGGTGCTATGCCTATGCAGACTTGAGGTGGGTTGCTGCTGATTGGCATATACATACCCGCCGTGATTATGTTGGGTTTGCCGTTTTTATCGCAGCATGTGATCATCACGACGTTGCCAGTGGGTCCGACTTGTAGCCTCTTGTTATGAGGCATCTCAACCTTTGTCATAGGGAGTTCATGGAGTTATTCGATTAAAAACGTTGGCAAATACCACTTACTACATAGCAGCGGCGACAGGAAAAACCAATTAGAGAGTAACCTGATAGAATATCCTGAGGATTTTAGTTGTCCACGATTATACGCTCATCACGCACACAGACAACCATCATCACTGTAATACTAGTAGGGATACTCATACTCTCAGGATTCACCTGGACACTACAATGACAACCAAAACCAGAGTAAAGCACTGGAAAAGAAGAACGCTGAGATAGAGACACTCAACCAACGAATAAGGGAACTTTCCTTACTAGAAAAACTCGCCAATCTAACCAAACCCGCCCAACCACGTGGAGAATCGTCTGGAACACAGATGGGAAAATCTACCCGCGCGCGCGACTACAATCCTATTGGGACAATAATCACACTCTACGTCCCCAAAAACGGCTCAATAACCAGCCTAGCCCTCCATAGATCAATTTAGCTCGCCGATCAGATACTCCGTCAACCTCACGTTGCAGAAGGGAGACGCATGGATTAACCAAACATGGGTGAAGGTTAGGACCTACACCATTGTTGACAACCTTAACGAAACAATCACAAGTGTGGTGTGGCAGGCACCGGTGATCTGGTCATTGAATACCACGGAGTCGGGAGTGTATAATACGCCTCAGCTTAGTGAGGGCTGGTACACTCTAAGCATGTTTGGTCCAGTTCAGCGTATTACATCTACGTGGATTCCTTTTGGTCAAACGAGCACGCCTCACCCTATTCATGCTCTTCATGACGTTGCTAAGATTGACAGCTATAGGGTCATCATCGTGGTCACCGTGTTGAGTGATGGTGTGCAGGGCTTCTTCGTAGCGTCGAGTGACTGGTTTAGGTAATAGATGATATCTACACGTGCGAAGAGCAGGTTTACTTCCATAGTCTTATCTTGAGTTCCACCTGAGAACCTAATTATTGGTTAGCTTATTGAAGTAATAGCGCGGCGGGCGATATCGACCTGTTCTAAACCATAATATCAAATCAAACAACCACTTAGGTTAACCCTATGGCGCGTGCGAAACTGTTAGCTACTATAATGGCAACGCTGCTGATAGCTACCACTGGAATATGCGTCTATTACCAATTCAGCATTCAGGATGCGAATCCCAAGGACGCAGTCATCAAGGAAGCACTCAGGACCTTTATATGATGGGTCATAGGAACACAATCATCCTCCTCTCAAATGATCAGATTGGAGACGTAAATATGCCAACAGACTTGGTTGGAGTAAAATTCCAGGTTCTAAGTAGAGA
>JBGPRA010000033.1:0-16271 GCA_041489375.1 Bathyarchaeia archaeon
CGAGGGTGATCTTTACCCAGTCTTATCCTTTGCTCCATGACCAGCTGGCTGTACGCCGCGTTTATCATGGCGATCGAGGGGTAAATTGCCTCGGCGTTCCTCATCGGACCATAGAAGACGAAGTCGGCGCCGGCGGCTATTGGTAACGCGTTTGTCACGCCTAGTGCCGTAGTCACGGCGCTTGGGGTGTACTTTTTGCGTAGATTTTTCCATGAGGAGATGGCGTTGTGGGCGCCGCAGCCACAAGGGTAACCGTATCTGTCCTTTATTCGATGTATGGCCTTAACTGCTAGGCCCAGGGTGGGGATGTCTAGGACGACGGTATCCACGAGTATTTTTTCTACTCCCGCTTGAATCGCCTTTGGAGTCATCTCGTCCAGGAGGGCATCTTTGTTGGACGAAAGCACATAACGCGAGCTGTGAAGAAGCAGCGTGGCGCTTTTACAGCCGACCTCAGCGATCTTTGCATACACTTTATCACTCGTCTGTGGGTTTAGCGAGTTGAAGATAATCCTGTCCATGATCCCTATGTCGCTGGCGTACTGAAGGAGGTTTAGTTGGTCCTCCTCGGCGATGACATCCAGCATGATCGGCATCTTTGATGAATCGACGACGAAGTCCATGTACTTATATGCCGCTTTCGAGTTCTCTGCCACAAGGTCCAGCATGCTTGGTAATCCCGTTTTATAAGTCATCTCCTCGGCGTCTCTAATCTGCTTCTCCGCTTCGCCCACATCGAATAATCCCTTCACGGGGTCCTCAACGATCCCATGTCCCTTGTAGAACATTGAGCCAACCATTACGGTCGGAGCTAGGCCAGGGATTCCACCAATCTTTACACCGAAGATCTCGTATGTCTTCTGGTCGACGCCGTAGTCGAACATCTGATTACATCCTTTGAATCTAAGTCAACTACCCGCCCCTTAAGGAGTGAGCCTGTAGCTCATACGCATGCGAGAACAGTGAAATATGTCTGGTGGACATTTCCAATCAGTGATTCCCTTGAATTCTCGGGAACGAATTAAGATGACGCTGAAGCATAGGGAACCTGACCGGGTTCCCATACATGACTTCCCCTGGCAGGCGACAGTGGACCGGTGGAGGAACGAGGGACTCCCGTCTGGGGTAGATCCAGCGGATTACTTTGGATACGAGATGGTGGGCTATGGTGCAGATACTAGCCCACAGTTAAAAGAGGAGATACTTTCAATCGATGATGAGTACATCGTCGAGAGAGACAGCTACGGTGGCATACTGAAGAACCACCGGAACTTTACTACCACACCCATGATCATCGATTACTCATGTAAGAGCAAAGATGACTGGGAGAAGCTCAAACCACGGTTGCAGCCCAACGATCGGAGGGTAGACTGGATCACTGACCTACGTAAGAACCAGAAGGAGAGAAGCCGTGGCCGATACATCACCTATAACGCCATCGTTGGATATGACAAGTTCCAGAAATACGTCGCATCAGAGAGGCTACTAAAGGCAGTTATACGAGAACCCGAGTGGGTCAAGGACATGTACCGGACCGACGCACGGTTGGTCATGGATATGTGCGACATCATGAGAGAAGGGGGATTCGAGTTCGACGGTGCCTTTCTCTACTGCGACCTAGGGTACAGGCATGGACCATTCTTCTCACCCCGCCACTACGAGGACCAGCTCCACCCAGTCTTCAAGGAGTTATGCAACTTCTTCCACGCCAAGGACATGCAGATCTTCCTCCATTGCTGCGGTAACATCAAGAGCCTGATACCCTTCTTCATCGAGGAAGGGATAGACTGCCTCCAGCCCCTAGAGGTGAAGGCAGGTATGGATCTAATAGAACTCAAGAAGGAGTTCGGAGACAAGATGGCCTACATGGGTGGCATTGACGTTAGACTCATGAACCTCGAGGACACAAAGCCACTCGAGGAGGAGATCAGGGAGAAGGTATCCGCTGCGAAGGTGGGTGGGGGGTACATCTACCATAGCGACCATAGTGTACCGAACACCGTCAGCTTCATGCAGTATAAACGGGTAATAGACTTAGTCAGGAAATATGGGGGGTACTGAAATGGACAAACAAGCTACATTGGAAGAAATCAGCAAAGCCATAATCGAATTGGACATCGACGCGATACCCGAACTCTGCAAAAAGGCTATTGCAGGAGGTATCCCAGCCTACGAGGTCGTAGTCGGTGGCATGGCCAAGGGAATGAAGGTTGTTGGTGAGAAATACGAGGCTGGCGAGTACTATCTAGCTGAGCTCATCATGGCGGGCGAGACCATGAAGGAGGGCATGAAGATCCTAGAGTCACATCTGAAGAATGGCGCCGCGAGGAGCGCTGGTAAGTGCGTGATAGGGACCGTTAAGGGCGACCTACATGACATTGGCAAGAACGTCTTCGTTACCCTCCTGAAGGCTCAGAACTACGATGTGATTGATCTGGGTGTCGATGTCTCACCGAGTATGTTCGCTAAAGCCGTCAAGGAGCATAAGCCTAACCTAGTGGCCATGTCGGCTCTTCTGACCACTACCATGGGTGAGATGGAGAATGTTGTGCTTGAGCTTAAGAGGCAAGGGCTCAGGGACGGGCTCAAGGTGATTATAGGGGGGGCTCCATTGACTCAGAAGTACGCTGAGAAGATAGGCGCCGACGCAGCAGCCCACGACGCTGTTGAGGGGATTAGAATACTAAGTCGTTGGTCAGAAATCGACTAAACCGTCCCAATTCCATAGGTAGACAATTTGGTGTACGCGCTCTTGTTTGACCCGTACTACTAAATGGCTATGGCGTCTAGATAGCATTCTCTAATCTTTCAATCGTGAGGTTGGTTAGAAAATTGATCCTCTCAACATCGAGGTAGCTCTCTATGTTTTCATCGTAGAAGATCCTCGCGTCTACGGGAAACTCATCGTCACCTGATGACAGGACGAAGGTTAACGGTATGAGTGGCAGCGCATTGATCCTCAAAGCGCAGTCGCCGTAGGGAAAGTCGACCTCTAGACCACCTATTAGTCTGGCAGCTTCCCTAAGCCTTGCGTCACCGCCTGCAAATAGAGTCAGGAGTTTTTCTCGCGCTCCTATATTTGAAAAGTCTCCGAATCCCGCGCCTCTCAGGTTCCTATAGGCAATGAGCCTCCTTGTCAATTGAACACTCCGAGCCTTAGCATATCCAACTAGGATGTAATACGCGGTCCTAATCAGGAAGCCTTGATGATGATCATCTATATCGAGTTCCCTATTCTTAAGTAGATCAAGCAATTTTCCATTGTTCAAGTCGACTCTAATCTTCATGAATTCAAGGTGCTCCCCCGCGGGGAATCCCATTTTACCTGCGAGCGAGCGTATCTGGTCTCGAACATTAATCCAGCTCCAGTTGCCAGATTGTGACATTGAGGACAACTCAATCAGATTCCAAATAAGCGTTCTGAAGCAATTGGCATATTAGGTGTACGCACGCTCAACAGACCAAGCTCGATAGATAGAACAAATAATCCGTTCCAATAGCCTCTTTGCCCATTAACCTTAAGGCGCTCATGACCTGTGCCCTATGATGAACAGTATGGATCAGGTATTGTGTGAAATAGTCATCGTGGCCAACCTGGATCTCACCCTCCCCCAGGAAATTGGGAAACACCGCATCTAAATCCATGTGGGTTGATGAGAACCCTATTAACCGTAGATCCATGCCTCTCCACAGATCAAGCAACTCCCCCATTGGCAACCTACATAGCGACTCCCAACGATCATTGCCATCCATGGTCCCCCCATCCACTCTCAGCACAAAGTTGATCTCGATAGCCAGGACGATGTGCGCTACGAGGCTTCGAATACTTCCGTAGGGAGGTAGCACCGCCCGGTTGAACTCTTCCTCGGTTAATTCCCTAAGTAGATTTCGCGTTTTATCGTTTGCCCAAATATTGTATTTAGCCAGTTTCGTAAGATCCATAACAAAAATGTAAGTTTTTTGAAGTTTAAGGATTCTGTTTCTTACTCGTATTGTAATGTTCAATGATTGTTAAAACGATTCACACGTTCGCACAAAGCATTATATAATGAATAATTCTCGTAATTATTGATTGTATGAGTAAAACATATCTTATTGTTGATTGCGACCCTGGGATAGATGACGCTCTGGCATTACTTTATGCCTTAAAGAAAGAGAATGTAGTTCTTAAGGGAATAACCACAGTTGGAGGAAATATTAGCTTAGATAATTCAACTAAGAACGCCCTCAAGATATTAGAAATTACTAATAATACACATATCCCCGTAGCAAGAGGAATGTTGAAACCTCTTCTAAGAGATAATAAAAGCGAAGGCGAAGTTCATGGAAGAGACGGATTAGGCAATTCTGAACTGCCTGCGCCAAAAATTAGCGAGATCCGAGAACACGCAGTTGATTTTATCATAAATACGATAATGGAGAATCCAAAGCAGATCACCCTCGTGCCCGTAGGACCTTTAACTAACATCGCGGTAGCGGTACTGAAAGAACCTAGACTCAAGGACTATGTGAAAGAGGTGGTGATAATGGGTGGAGCTGTGACTACATTTGGAAATATTACTCCTAAATCAGAGTTCAACATATACACAGATCCTGAGGCAGCGAAAACTGTCTTTGAATCGGGTTTACCCATTACTCTTGTCGGGTTAGATGTTACAATGAAGACTTTGCTAAAACAAGAACACCTCAAAGAGATTATGGAGATGTCTTCACCCGTAACGGAGTTTGTTGGGAAAATAATAACTCACTACATGAAATTCTATGAAGAAGTGGTTGGTGTTAATGGGTGTGGAATGCATGATCCATTAGCTGTAGCAGTTGCAATCGATAAGGATCTGGTGAAAACGCGTAAACTTTTTGTTACCGTCGAGACTAAGGGAGAGTTTACCACGGGAGAGACTGTCGCGGATCTTAGGGGATCAAAGGAAGGATCCGTCAAACCGCCGAACATGGATGTGTGTGTTGAGGTAGATTCTCAGAGATTCTTGCATGATTTTGTCAAGACCATAAAAAGAAAATAGAACTTAAAAAATGAGTATTAACCTGAGCCTTATTTTTCATGGTTTTTACTATTCCTAATTTTACTTCAAAAATACTCGCACACGAATACGCTTATCATAGGTAACGGACGCGTGCTGGGACGTGTTCTGTTTTGTCCGTAACTACGTCTACGATTGCAGGCATGCCCGATTTGAAAGCGCTCTTAAGAGCTTCCCCTATTTCTCCTGCTCTCTCAACCCTGACTCCATAGCAGCCAAACCCTTCAGCGATCTTCGCGTAGTTGAGTTCTGTGAAAGGAAAGGCCTCGTTTCCCAACACAGAGTTGTTATTGACAACGGTCACCATAGGTGCACGTTGATCATTATACCTTTTCGAGGTCTCCAAATCTACCAAGTTGTAGCCCATGCCACCGTCTCCAGTCAAATGTATGATTCTCTGAGTCTTATCTGCGGCAAACGAAGCTCCAATTGCTAGGGCAAAGCTGGAGCCCAGTGTTCCTCCTGCTGGGAGGTACCTAATCCCCGCCTCCCTAAGTTTCAGGAAACGAATGGTCCAACCGAGCATGCTTCCGGTGTCACTTACCACAATGTCTCCCTTGCGAATGAATTTTGATACTTCCCTCATCAGTCGTTGCGGTTTTATCGGGACGGCATCAGAATCCAACTGCGTAATTGACTCCTCGTACTCACTGACCCTTCTTGATAACTCCTCGAGTCTTCTATCATTCTTCCTCGGCTCCGTTTTGAGAGTCCTAATAGTCGCCAACAATTCTTGTAGGGTTACCTTGGCGTCTCCAACCAAGGCCACTTCGGTCTTGTAGTTTCTGCCTATTGCTGTTGGGTCGATGTCCAAGTGTATGATCTTCGAGGTCCCAGGTAGAGGAGACGTGAACTCCTCCATCTGCATACGACCAGCCCTGGTCCCGAGTAGAAATATGAGATCAGCCTCACGAACAACGTCATTTGTGACAGGTCTCCCATATGTGCCCATCACCCCCATGTATAATGGATGATCTTCGGGGAAACAGCCTTTACCGTTGGGGTTAGTAACGATTGGTATCCTCAGTTTATTTGCTAGGGCAAACAACTCGTCGCAAGCATCTGAAAGATGCACACCACTTCCGCATATTATGACTGGATTACGAGAGTTGATCAGGAGTTTTGCGGCTTCTGTGATCCTCTCCTTCTCAGCCCTTGGTCTGAATGGTGGAACCTTCGAAAAAACCTCATCTCCATAGATCTCTGGCATCTCAGCAATTTCGTCAGCCATATCTGTATGCATGCTGATATGGGTAGGTCCAGGACATCCACTAACGGCAACTTGAACTGCTATGCGTAAATATTCTGCGAGTCTTGAGACGTCTGTTACATCTGCGTTGAACTTGCATGTTGGTTCAAAGTACTTCATCTCGTAGCATTCCTGATATGACCATGAATCCTTCTTCAGCGTCGGATAGGAGCCTGTCAACGCTACGACTGGACTATGGGCATACATGGGCTCATACAACATTGATGCGAGTATGGCTGCGGCTGCACCATGCTGACTATAGCAAACGGTTGGCTTCTTAGTCACTCGAGCATAACCATCAGCCATGTTTGTGGCTGACTTCTCGTTTCGACATAGAATCGTCTTCACCCCAACCTCTTCTATCTGGGAGTAGATCATCATCCCCCCCATGACGTAGAAGAAGAACTCTACTCCAGATTCCTTCATCGCTTTGGCTATGGCCTCAGCTCCTGTTAGTCTCACCATCTTCATCCTCAATCACATTGCAACTTCTATTATTCTAGAGATAAATTTTTAGCTAATAATTGTCTGAGTGGCTGAAAGCATCACCATAATAACAAAAAATTGTTGTTTGAACTCTTCTCAATTACATTGGGTATTGCATGCTCCGCAGAAACTTTAGAAAAAAACATTAATAGACTCAGAATTACCCGATTAGGGAGGCCTCCACCTGTTCACATTCAGATCCTCGTTCCAGGAGGCACTATCTAACAGAAACCTCATGGCCGTCACCCTCGGTCAGAGCATCCTAATGTTCGCATCATTTCTATGGAAACCATACTGGGGCCTATACATACTAGAGCTCGGTGGATCAAAAAGTGCGATTGGCGGCCTCGCCACCCTCCAAGCCTTCTCGAACCTGCTCCTCATGTTCCCGGGTGGAATACTTGCTGACAGGTTCGGGAGAAAACGCGTCATCCTCGTATCCTCCCTCTTCAGCATCGCTCCCCCCCTCATCTTCCTATACTCAAGCCACTGGACGACCCTCACCATCGGGATACTCGTCTCCTCCCTCTCCGCCCTCGCCATCCCAGCCCAAAACGCATTGATAGCCGAATCCCTCCCCCAGGAGAAGCGAGCGATGGCGTTCGGGTTCTACACCATGTCCTGGTACCTATTCATCGTGGTTGCGTACCCCTTCGGCGGCTACATGATGGACAGCCTCGGCGTCGTAACAGGTACACACCTCGGCTTAATCCTCTCACTCCTCGTCATGATCCCCATCATTCTACTGCAGTGGAGGTTCATCAAGGAGACCTACAAACCAACCACGGAAACTGTAAGAACCCTAACGAGCCCAAAGGCCTTTCTCAAACAACTAAGGAGCGCTCCGCCTCAGCTCTGGGTCCTCTTTACTGTGGCGGTCTTAAGTAGCTTTGGCTTCCAGGTCTTCTGGTCTTTCGTCACCGTGTACTGCGTCCAGGTCATAGGCATGAACATGATGCAGTGGAGCATCGCCAGCGTCGCTGGAAACCTGGTCGCAGCGGTCTTCATGATGCCAAGTGGTATCCTCTCTGACCGCGCCAAGAGGAAACCATACATCATCGCCTCACAGGCTCTCACTTCCGTTTCAAGTCTCGGATACATTGTATCAACAGGTTTTCCAGGTGTCCTTGTGACCAGGATACTGGGAGGCCTCGGTGAGGGTCTCGGTGGTAACGTCTTCAGCTCCGTCGGTGGGCCCGTTTGGCAGGCATTGGTCATCGACGTGGCACCGGAGAATTTCAGGGGAAGCATCCTGGGTCTCATGGGTACTGTGACTGGATTCGCATCTTCACCAGCACCTCTTGTTGGAGGATATCTCTACGAAAACGTCTCCCCACAGTCACCATTCTACCTAAGTTCCGCCCTTGGAGCCCTAGGATTCTTCTTAGTCGTTTTCGCGGTTAAGAACCCAAAGAAACTCAACCAGCAACACTGAATCGTATGTGCTTGCGCGTTATGAGGCAGAACTGGACCGGGACTGCAGTTTGTTAACACGCGCATGACCATATATAAACACCAATTTGATACATCAGATGTATGCAAACCGGGGTACTGGAACTAACCATCGCTGAGCTGCATAAACGAGTCCGCGAGGGAACCATGTCATGCGCACAAGTCGCGGAGGTATACCTTGAGAGGATTAGGATCTATGATCAACCTACTGGCCTAAACTCCATGGTGGTCATCAACCCTAAGGCTGTGGAACAGGCGAAGGCTCTGGACATAGAGTACATCAGGACCTTGAAGCTGCGACCATTACATGGAGTCCCCATCATCGTGAAAGACAACTACGACACACATGATCTTCAAACCTCAGCTGGAAGTCTCGCCATGAAGGGTTCACTGCCCCCGGATGACTCATTCCAAGTCAGAAGACTCAGGAAGGCGGGTGCGGTGGTATTGGGTAAGAGCAATATGGCCGAGTGGGCCTTCAGCCCTTACATTACCGAGAGCAGTATAGCCGGCACAACGAGAAACCCCTACGACCTCGAAAGGGTTCCCGCCGGCTCAAGCGGAGGCACAGCAGCCGCTGTAGCTGCAAACCTGGGCCTCCTCGGCCTAGGAACAGACACGGGTAACAGCATCCGTGGCCCCTCAAGCCACTGCTGCCTCGTTGGGGTGAGGAGCACAATGGGCCTCACCAGCAGAGATGGGATAGTGCCTCTGTACCTGAGAAATGACGTCGGAGGCCCCATGTGTCGAACCGTAAAGGACGCAGCCAGGGTCCTTAACATGACTGCGGGATACGATCCAGCGGACCCCGCCACGGCCCTTAGCAAAGGAAAAAACCCCGGAAACTACACCACTCAGCTAAGCAATGATGCCTTAGAGAGAGCTCGAATCGGTGTATTCAGGTACTACACAGACCAGCCCACAACTGATCCGGAGGTTTCTAAGGTCTTCGAGCAAGCCCTTAGTGATCTGGGAAGCTGTGGAGCTGTGTTGGGGGATCCCCTCATCGTCCCCAATTTCGAGGAGCTCACAGATAATATCTGGTGCAACACCTTCCAAAGTGATCTGAACCGCTACCTCTCCACCCTCAAAAACCCACACTACAGGACGTTAAAGGAGATCTATGAGAGCGGTCTCTATAGCGGCTACATAGCTGAGAGGCTTAGGGGTATGCTTGATGCCCCCGACCCGTTGTGTGGGGACGTCTACACTGAGATCAAGAACATAAGGCTCAGGGAAGCGGTCTACACAGCGATGAATGGGGCAAAGGTGGACGTCTTAGTTTACCCCACGTGGAGCAACCCTCCCCGTCTCATCGGAGACATGGAAAGCCCACATGGAGACAACAGCCAGAGGATACCTCCACACACGGGGATGCCGGCCATCAGCGTCCCCATGGGATTTACACACAATGGCCTCCCAGCAGGTCTCCAGATGGTTGGAAAGCTCTTCAGCGAGCCTATGCTACTTGGGTACGCCTACGCTTACGAACAGGCAACCATGCATAGGCAGCCCCCTAAGCTGTTCCCCGAGCTATTATAAACCTAGATAGTAGCTGACGTCGATACGCTTGTTTCTCTATAAAATTGATATGCCTGGGCCTCGAGCCTAGTGCGTGCGCAAGAACGAGTGAACAATCATAATTTTTCTCTTACTGTTTTTTTAGTGTGAGTCAGGTACAGAACGACCGCCGCGATCACCGATATGGCTGCCATCACAGCGTACATATAAACAGGCCTCGGTGGGAGCCCGTCCCCAAGTATAGTAGTGGCCATGACCGGGCCAAAAGCCATCCCGAGGAAACGAGCAGAGTTAAGGAACCCCATTCCAGTTCCCTTTCGACCGGATTTACCGCCTAAGAGATTCGGTGGGATGCCTGCCTGCACAGCACCGATGATGACTCGTAGGACTATGAAAAGCACAGGATCGAATACGAAGGCTGTCGCCATTATAACAACTGCAGCAATCATAGATAGGAAAGGTAACGTCCTATCTGTAGCGGCCTTCGAAAGGAGCGGCGTGGCAACTGCGAATGCGATGCCATTCAGGATCGTTGCTACAGCGGTCCAGAGTAGAAGCTGATCATTAGGTACACCGAAAGACTCCAGGAACCAGGAAATAGTGGGGGCAATGAAGCTGATGCATATATAGACGAGGATAAGCGAAAAGATGTCGGGTAGTAGAGCTCTGAAGTCTGAAAATCTGAAGGATTTGGAATCCGCCTCCTTACTCGTCGGCGGTGGTAGTGTGAGTATAAGCACCAGAGGGAATATTAAGACGAAGAGGATGGCTGATGCCCCCATTGTGAGGCGGTAGCCTATCACGGCAGCCATGACACCACCGATGCCAGGAGCCACCAACCCTCCCATGGTCATCGCAGCCATCTGGTAGCTTAGAGCCCTCTTCAGGTCATGGGAGGGAACCGCTGTTGCGACTATCGCGAACATTACCGTACTCATTCCACCGAAACCGCCCTGCAGCGCTCTGAAGAACACGATCTGTAGCACACTCGTTGAGAACGCCATGCCACTGTAGACGATGATGTTACCCGCTAACACGAATAGTAGGATCTTCTTTGTCCCAATGCGGTCACACATCCACCCCCAGAATGGCGCGGTGATCGCCATTATTGTCGAGGCGATGAAGGAGGAGGTTCCTGTCCACCCAGTTGCCTCGATCAGCGTTTCATTGAGCTCGTTGCTGATGAAGAGGGGCATGAAGCTGCCCATGAGGTTGAAGGCGATGGATACTAGGAATTGGATGAGTAGGGCAGCTGTTATGGTGTCCATCCGAGTGAGCGTTCTTATGGGGTGTCTAGCATCGATCTCCAACAGCCTGCATCTTCTCGAGGAATTTCTCCGCGTTGGATTTTCAGATGAGTGGTAGTTTTATTTAAACGATGCTATTACAAAGGAGAAGGAAACGTTGTCACCGCATCATAACCGCCATGAATTAGGAACTCCACGGCAGCGTTGTTAGACTATAGACCTAAACTTGCTGAGCTACTATTCTAGAAACCTTGCGTGCGTTTAATTTACAAATAGTTAAGGTCTCATCCCGCATTTACTTAATGATTAACCATTTACATCGTAAATATTCCATTAAGTGTATCTTCATCCTCTAATTTTGTGATTACAATTAAGGGCTTGTCCGTCCTGCACGTTCTATACTTTTCATCGAGCATGATTGTTAATTTAAAACGGTTAAAACTTAGAAATTTCCATACTTCAGGGTCGACTGCCCACAAAGGCAATCCCTCGACCCCAGTAGAGGCAGACTTATAGTCAACCAAGGTGGTGTTTGGAAATCTCATTAAAAGTAAATATGAGTATTATGAATCCGTAATCAATATCAATAATCCTCTAAAATTCGTACGTTAATTGATGGCATCAAGTAGGCTCGTATTCTACGAAGTCTTACGCGCGACCTTTTCCATCATATCTTTTAGAAACAAGTAAAGGCCTGTGTAAAGAAAAAAAATCTGAATCACTTTTTCTTTTACGCATTCACGAAATCTGTCTATCCTTTAAGGTAACCATTTCTAATATGGCTTAACCCCTTTCAGGTTAGGGCTACGGGCTTTGGACGTCTGGACTTGGATGATTGAGCTAGTCAACGTTTACGGGTACCTAGGAGCCTTCGTGGTCTGTGCTCTAGGAAATCTCTCAATCATTATACCCATTCCCTTCGCCCTCGTAGTCTATGCCTTCGGCTCGACGCTTAACCCCCTCCTTCTGGGGCTAGTCAGCGGGTTAGGTTCGACCATCGGGGAGATGTTCTCCTACTTCCTCGGTTGGGGTGGCAGAAAAGTGATCGAGAGCAGGTATGGCTCAAGGCTAGACGCCGTAGAGAAGTTAATAGATCGGTATGGCGCCCTTACGGTTTTTCTCGCCGCTCTCCTCCCAATACCAGATGACCTCCTCCTCATACCACTCGGAATGATGAAGTATGACATCAAGAAGACATTCATCGCAATGCTTCTCGGAAAGACCCTGATGTGCACTCTCCTAGCGTTCGCTGGAGCCTTCAGCTTCAGTTACCTGAGAGACGTATTCGCTTCTGTGGGAGTAGTCGGTGGGGTAGCCTCCCTCATCATACTCGTCATCATCATAATCGCAATGGTCAAAATCGACTGGGTGAAAATCCTAGATGATAAAATAGTAACTCGCACGCACTCGTGATCACGGTTTATGCACTGGATCGTAGATTGGCGGTTTAATTGAGGTAAAATAGACGTAAAAAGCAATCATGATCAAAGCTAACATCACAGCAAAAATGACGAGGATGTATTTCACTCTCTTATTGACCATTAATATTTACATTGGTCTAGACATAAAATAGTCTTTTGGCCGTTTCATGAGAGGCGGAATACCGAGTTTAGGATAGGTAGCTCTTGGACCATTGATCCGATACCGAATACTGTAAATGCTCTTTCAGAGATCTGGAGTCTCATCATTCTTCCCTCAAGGTCTCTAATCTCCCCAATCTGTTTCTCACAGCCAAGATTGAGCTGTTTGCTGAAATCCGATGTATTCAATTCAGAGACGGGTTCATCGACCATCGAACGTATCTTCACAATGTTATCCAAGATGAAAACGTTAACCTCTGAAATCAGATTCCTCGCACGCGAGAATAACTTGTCAGTGATCGGCCCAGGGTGCAATTTTTTCAGGAGGTAAGCATCGTATCCCAGCGCTATTGTTGATTGCATCATATCAGAGTAGAGGGAATCTTTGCCGCGGAAACTTGTGAGGTTGATTTTGAACATCTTCTCAACCCTCTCATCGTCAATTGAATAATTCCACTTTGGCCATGAGCCTGTGAGCTTGTTTTCACTAATAAGCATCCGCTCCAAGGGAGAACCAGCTACGACTTCAGCGCGCCCGAAATCGAAGGGTATATTTAAATTACTTTTTAGGAAAATGATGTTCGCGTCGATCTCATCCATCGTCGCTCTTGGGTGGAAAATTAACAGGTTAAACGTAGGTATTATTCCGAATTTCTCCAAACTTTCCAATGCCACATAGATGCTTTCGAGCTTCACTCCCCTAACTAGTGATTTTAGGCCCGTTTCACTAGCATTCTCAATACCTAGGAAAACACCGACCACCCCGAGTTCTTTCAATGCTGAGGCTACTTCATAGTCTATCGTGTCGGGTCTAGCCTTGATCAGGAATGCTAGGCTCTTTGTGTCGATATTCTCAGACTCGATCGCTTTTTTTAATGCGAGCATTCTGTCTACTGTTTCCTTCTTCGAGGATAGCATGAAGTTGTCATCGTGGAATTGGAAAAGTCTCACCCTTCTATTATGATATAGTTCCCCGATTTCTCTGGCTATGTTTTCCGGGCTCCTGAGGGCAAACTTTTCTCTTTTTTGTGAGTGGAATGCCCCTATACAGCAGTAGAGGCAGCTCGAGTGCCAGCATCCTCTGCTTGAAACAAGTGTGGCGAATTTTTCCCCCAATCTCTCCATGGGCTTATCTCTGCGGGGGAACGGTAGCTCGTCTAGGTTTTGAAAACTATTTACGCATGGGTTTTCATGTATTCCGTCGACGGCTCTGAAGACGAGGTTGTTGACAGAGTATAGGTCACCCTTAGCTGCGACTGAGTTGGCGAGCTTCAGGATCGCCTCTTCCCCTTCGAAACGGACGACGCTATCAATGCCCAACTGCGTCTCAAGTATCCTCTTGAATTCAAACGTCGGGAAATGACCACCCACAGTTATGTGGCCCCGATAACCCTGGCTTCGGGTTCTAGAAACCAAGTCAAAGAAGATATCTGATAACGATTGAAACGCGATAGATATCCCGATTAATTCAGGTTTGAACGTTTCAATTTCTATCAAACCCCTTTTTATTTGACTTCTGCTTGAACAGGGCGCTATCCTAACCTCATGGCCACCCTGTCCTAATGCTGCGGCCAAGTACCGAATCGAGAGGTTCTCTTCATCCTCGAAACCAGCGAGCAGTACCTTGGCTTTGAGTTCTCCCATGTATTCTCTATTGATACGATATTCACATATGGCTTATGCGCACTCGCACACGCTAATCATTAAGATATTACACACGCGAATGATTTTTCCGTAGGTGACTAGTACTTTTGGTTTCATATCAGAAAATTATTAACTTCGATGTTAAAAGTTGCTTATCGCACACGCAATAGTTCAAACACGCGTGTAACGTGAATCTTCCATGAATAAACCCCTAATAAAGAAAATCGACTGCGTGCAATTCTACGTCTCAGACCTCGAATCAGGCATCAAATTCTACCGTGCTCTTGGGCACAGCCTTAAGTGGAGGACAGACGATTCAGCGGGATTCCAGATGCCTGAGACGGACGCGGAGATCGTCATACAAACAAATAGAAGAGAGCAGGAGACCGATTTACTCGTTGACTCAGTTAACTCCGCAGTCAAACGCATTGTCGACGCCGGAGCTAGCCTCGTAGTGCCACCTTTCGAGATCCAGGTCGGTAAATGCGCTGTCATAATAGATCCTTGGGGGAACAAGTTAGTGCTACTCGATCTGAGCAAAGGTATGCTACGGACGGACTCGTCGGAGAAAGTTGTAGACCAGAACCTCCCATAACCAGTTTATATACACGCGCGACGTCCCCTTGAGACTAGCTGCATAATGGCGATACCTGAAGCAAGGTGAGGGTTTATACCTACGGTATTATTCAGGTTGTGAGCAGATTGACAGAATATAACCCTAGTAGCTGGAACCTGACGAAACGCCTACTGGGACAGATCAAACCCTACATGGGTATCTACATATTGATCAACCTCACTGCCTTCGGAAGGGAGGGCGTCTACAGCCTAATCGCTCCACTCATCGTTATGCTCATCATAGACTATGTTTTGGTCCCGGTTCCAGGGGACACAAACTGGTTCCTTGAACTCATCAAACAATGGACAGGTATCACGGACAGGTATGGTCTGTTGACTATTCTTGTCTTCCTTATCATTCTACTTGCAATTATTAGGGCAACTTTCTTCGTTATCCATAGATACTATCGTGGCGTTCTGAGCCAGAACATTCTCCGTGATCTACGGAGACAGCTCTACAACGCCCTCATCAACAAATCGTTCAGTTACCTTAGCCATGTTAGAACAGGCCAGATCATAAGTCGAGTCACGAGCGACATGAACTCCATTGATCTGTTCTACTCAGAGACGGTCAGGGAGATCTTCAGGATGACTCTTCAGCTGGTTATTGCGGTTACGATCCTTCTATCAATTAATACGGGCTTAACCTTAATCACCCTGATTCCGCTGCCGGTAATTTTCCTAGCAACGCGGCTTTACATGCCGAGGGTTAGGAGCCGTATGCTCGCTGCAAAGTCTCAGTTTGACACACTTAACGGAGTTCTGGTTGAAGGGATAACGGCTCAAAAACTCATCAAGGGGTATGGCCAAGAGGACACCTTTGCTAGTAGGTTCGAGAAAGAGAACCAGGGATATGTCGAGAAGAGCTTGCGGACCCTCAGGATACAGGCGGCGTACACCCCCTCTGGCACCGTGATCTCAGCGGTGGGCATTGCTTTGGTCCTTGTGTTCGGTGGCATCTTGGTGTTTGGAGGTGGCCTTACATTAGGTGAATTGGTTCTCTTCGGTTCATACTTTACCCAGCTGGTTGGACCGGTTAGGATGTTTGCTCGGCTCATTGATTTTTATCAGGATGGGTTGGTAAGCGCTAAGCGTGTTTACGAAGTCGTAGACGTAGGGAGGGATGTTCCAGAGCCAGAACACCCAATTGCGTTATCTCGCCTAAAGGGGAACATTGAGTTTAGGAATGTTTCTTTCAGCTATGGAACAGCTGAGACTCTGAAGGATGTGAATCTCAGGGTCGAATCGGGAGAAAAGGTTGCGATAATTGGCTTTGTCGGCTCTGGCAAGAGCGCGTTGACTGAGCTTGTTCCCCGGTTCTACGATGCGACGGCTGGTCAAGTCATGATCGATGGCTACGACGTTCGCGAGGCGTCCCTCAAGTCTCTTAGGGGCCAGATTGGCATCGTTCTTCAGGACATCTACATATTTTCAACCA
>JBGPRA010000034.1:0-16063 GCA_041489375.1 Bathyarchaeia archaeon
ATTCGTCCCATACAGCTAGGGGGTCCCTGGTGAGATGAGTGGCTCCCCCAATTTCTTCAGCGCGATCCAGAGGACGGGACATAGCCTCATCGCGGACATCAAGCCCTCGAAGCTAAACCATAATGCAAAGTACTTCCTCCTTGGAGGCCTCATGAACGGGGTCTCCAACGGGGTGTTCAACGCAGTGATGATGCTGTACGTCGCTGCCTTCGGGTTTGACGTGCAGGGCCTCGGCCTCATCTTCATGATGGATCCGCTCAGCTCTACCGTGTTGATGATCCCAGCAGGAATTCTAGCTGACAAGATCGGCAAGAGGCCCATGATTGTGATCGGTACCGCAGCGGTCCTCTAGGGTATGGTCACCTTTTTCTTAGCCAACTCAGTGGAGACGTTTGCCCTGTCGTTCCTGTTGATAGGCATCTGTAACGCCACCGCCACAGTGTTCACGCCTCTCTACTCCTCCTTCTTCGAGGGCCACGACTTTACAAAGGCCTTCAGCCTCTACTGCTTGCTCTACATCACCGCAATGAGCCTGGGGAGCCTCGGTGGCTTCATACCACCACATCTGACATCCTCGATGGGATTCACGCTCATCGAAGCCTATAGAGTGACGATGATCGCTGCGTCCTTACTTTTCGTCCTCCAGAACGTATTCATCTACCTCTCTGCCATAGGCATCAACGAGACTCTGTCGAAAGGCTTCAGCCTCTTCCTCAAGTCCAGAAGGGTTGTGCTGAAGATCTGCGGCATCGGGCTCCTAGCAAATATCGCGGGCGGACTGCTGTTCAGCCTCTTCCCCTACTACCTATTCATGAAATTCGGGGTCGAGTCCACTGCCCTAGGCACATTGTTCCTGGTCTCTAACCTGGCTATGGCGACATCAAAAGGCTTGGCAGCGGGGATAGCCCGGCTCATCGGTGGCCTCAGAAGCATTACTCTGGGAGTCGCCCTATCCGCATTCTTCGTGCTGCTGATGCCAATATCCCCCGGCTTTGGGATAATGACCATACTGTATGTACTCAGGAGCGGAACTGGCTTCATGTCCGACCCACTTCTCACCAGCATCTTCATGAGGAGCATAGGCGAGGACGAGAGGTCGACAGCTAACAGTATTAGGATGATCTCCATGAACGGCGGAGGTGTCGTAGCCCCAATGCTGGGCGGGGCAATGATGGCGCGGCTGGGCCTGGACTCACCCGCATACCTCGGTGGAGCCCTCATGCTGGTAGCCGCGGCTCTCTATTCGCTGCTTCTCCGAGACGAGACCAAGCTTCTGGAAAAGAAGAGCTAAGCCATCTACGTGCGCAATTCCTTGTAGTTGACTCAATTTTTGATGATGCATCCAATTAAAGTTTGGAAAAATTAATGGATTAATCCGAAAGCTACCACGCATAGATGTCTAATTATTATGATACCTCTATTTTATCATATGAATCAATAAATGCATCATAATCTGAATATCCTGATTCTGAAAAAAAATCCGACTTCACTGCTACCGCCGTTACTCCTGCCTTTCGTCCTGCTATCATATCCATAGGCATATCACCTACGTAAATGGCTTCATTAGGTCTACAACCACACCTCTCACATGCTAAGAGAATCATATCTGGAGCAGGTTTATGATTCTTAACATCATCTTGGCCAATTATTACCTCGAAAACCCCTTTCATGTTCACGGATTTCATCAGGTCTTCTGCTGATCTATTAGGAGCATTGGTAGCAAGTGCGAGTTTGATGCCAGCATCCTTCATGCTTCTTAGTATTTTTTTGATGCCTGGTAATAGAATGGGTTTATATGTTGAAGCCAAGATGTTATCGGCTTCGGTGTAGATTTGTTCTGCGATTTTCTTGGCTTCCATCCAGCCTTCTCCATTGATAGCTATTACAGTGGCAGCAACAATCAGGTCCTCTCTTCTGGGTGCATTAAGTAATGCAAACCTATATCGTACTCTACCTGTTTTAAGGTCTATACCTGATGCCTTTGCCCAGAGTTCAGTTGCACAGTCTCCTATTGTTTTTTTCATGATTTCTGACCTTACTTTTGCCATCATTTCAATTCGATCTTTTACGTCTATTATAGTTCCATCCATATCGAAGATGGCTAAGTTACATTCGATGGTGTTTCCATTAATGGATAAGGTTGGCATAATATTGTCACTATTTTATTTATAGTAATTTGTAAATAAGTTTTCGGGCATAATTACGCGCGCGTGCAATAAAGGATATATAGATTTACTAACAATTTGAGTTTAGGCTTTGCTGAAAAAACATTGGCAAAAACCTCAGCTCCAGAGTCAGGAGCTAAAACAAGAAACGAATGTTGGAGGAAAAAAAGCTATGAAATGTGTTTGGCACTGGAAATGGATAGCTGATGCATACGAGAAAGATGGTGCGTATAATAAGGTCAATCAAAAATTTCAGAAGGCTTTGAAGGAACATCCCGAAGACTTCCCTAAGCTGAGTCCTGGGATACACGTTGGAAGGGGGGTAGGCTTCAGGTTGGTCGATGGAACCGAGGAGCAGTTAGCTAATTTAGCAGCAATTTGGGCGCCTGTTGAGGAGTGGAGGTTTGAAGTTTACTTCGAAGCCGGTGAAAATACTCCATTTGGAAAAGCTATGCGTAAATATAAAGACTAATCAACTAGATTCCCCTTTTTTTAAAAAAAGCGTAGTCGACCATTAACATAAAAGTAAATCCTTTGTAATGAAACATATACTCTTATTTCGTTAAACCCTTTTCTAATCGAATATCAGCCCTTAATCGTTAGGGGGAGTTCCATTGTTAAAAGTAAAAGATGTCATGGTTAAGGACGTCGTGACTATACAGTCAGATCAGACCATACTAAATGCGGCAAACATAATGAACGAGAATAAAATTGGCTGCCTAGTGGTCCTAGAGAATGGTAGAGCTGTTGGTATCATAACTGAGAGAGACTTGTTGGAGAGAGTGATCGCGGTCTCCGCAGACCCCGTCAAAACCACTGTGGGGCAAGTAATGTCGAAACCCTTGGTGACCGTTGAGCCAGAGACGATGCTAGAGGAAGCCGTCGAACTGATGTTCCAGCACAGGATCAAGAAACTGCCAGTTGTGGAGAAGGACGACACGGAGACGAGACTTGTAGGCCTGGTTACATTAACAGATATAGCTAGGATACACCCGGCTCTCATGAAGACTATGAGGAAACTCTTCGAGGAGAGTAGCGAGACACCGCCAAAAAACATGGAGAAGGTCATGAACTTCTACATCGTGTGATCAATGTGTGAGTGCTCAGCTATAGTCATTTGACTGATGAGCATAGGTCTGTTTGATAGTGACTCCACGCTTCGCGAGCTCATCTAACAACTGTTTCAAGATACGCCCCTTTATCACTCTAGCCGGGGTTACGAATCCCCTCTCCGGTATCTCTCCTCTCCCGAACATCCTAGCGACTATGGCGGCCGTGTAGGCGGTTGTCTTCGCCATTGAGGTAACCTTCCTCTCCACATCATAGAAGTCAACCATGTCGAAGGTGTAGCTCGCCCAACTACCATTTTTCTCCCCCTCAACTATCACCCTTAGAACAGTGATGTCCCTTTCGTCCTCCTCCATTCTTACCTTCGGATGGATTATTTTACTGAAAGCCTCGAACGGGGCTATGTTAATACCCTTGATGCTTACCGGATCCCTGCTCAGTAGGCCGCAGCCGTCAAGGATGTTGACTTTCTCACAGTACCCAGCGTACCTTACGGTCTTCTCCGTGCAGCGCTCGACGCCTTTGAACTTTGGCAATCTCTCAAGTGTTTCAGGAAAACCCTCGTAGAAGCACTCGAGGGGCCTGTCTATTCCCTCGAAGCATATGGCATCACCCAAGGTGTATCTCGGTACGCTACACTCCGACCCACCCTCTATCACCTTTACGGGGCCAGGGTAGAGGGGAAGGTATGGCCCGCCGAAGACTATCTTATAGTCTAGAGGGGGTTTCGGGTCCTGTGGTATTCCACCACACCAGATGTCTACAGCTTTCACCTTGTCGAGTCCATCTATGCCATGAGCCGCAAGCATATCTGTCAAACCCGGCTCAACGCCGCATCCCGGCACAACAGCGACACCCTTACCCTTAGCCTCTTTATCGACTGCATCAATGTCCCTACTTGGAGGAAAACTTAGGTTGACGACATGTGAACCAGCGTCGATGGCACCCCAGATCGCGTAGTGGTGGATTGACTCAGGCAATGTGATGGCAGTAGCATCGATGCCCTTCAGGCAATCCGCTAATCCCGTGCGATCCTTAACATCTTGCACCAAGGTCCTGAGCTTCCTCGAATTCAGGCTCGCTGAAACCTGATCTAACCTTGCGCGGTCTATGTCTATTAGGAGAACCTCACTGACATCGGGGCTCCCCAGGCAATCCATGCTTACGGTGGGCCCCATTAGGCCTGCACCGATCACGGCTACCTTCATCAAGTCACCCTCAATAACATTCAAAGGTTCAGGATAGTTAAAACTTCTCACATGCGGCCTGTGGAGGTATTCTAGAGTACATAATAGAAGTTCACGCGCGCGAAAAATCACGGTAATCTATTACGGTACATAAAATGTACGAATCCGTACTAAAAAAATAGGGTGATAAGCTACATTAGGAATACCATATCAGTATTTCTGACGTTATCGTTTCTTGTTCCAGAGTTAGCGAACAACTTATCGACGCTGTCTACTTCAAAGAGCCAGGCTCTGTTCCAGGCAATTGTGGGCGTATACATCTCCATGAGTTTTACACCCTTTACCTTGTCCCAATGTGCCTTCGCTTCTTTTTCGTATTCTAGCATCGATTTTACTGTTCCGTTCCAGTTATAATAATAGATGACTAGCATCTTACATCACTTCTTTGGTGGGCCCTATCAAGGATTCTCATCCTTTATTGAAGATAGAATCCTGATCAAAAATTTGGTTTTACCTTTTATAAAACATGATCGCCTACAATAAAATTACATACGCATGAGCGACTTAGGGTTATTAGAATCTCACTGGGACTAGGGGCACATGTTTACCTCAGGTTCTCGATCTCCACCGGCTCGACGGGGTCAGCTAACTCGAACCCGAAGACCTTCCCGTAGAAGTATAACTCGGCTTCGAGTGCGCGCTTGATGCTCTCAGCCTTACGGAAGCCGTGCTCCTCGCCTTTGAATGTGATATAGGCCACGGGGATTTTTTTTCCTCGAACCGCTTTATATATCATCTCAGACTGGTTGGGGGGTACAACTCTATCGTCCAGCCCCTGGAACAGTATCATAGGAACCGAAATCTGGCTCGTGTGGTGGATGGGCGATCGCTCCACATACACATTCTTCGCAGCAGGGTATGGCCCCACGAGGCTATCCATATATCGTGACTCTAGTTTATGCGTGTCCGTGGCGAGGGCCTCGATGTCACTCACCCCGAAGTAGCTTGCTCCCGCCTTGAACACGTCTCGGAAGGCGAGTGCAGCTAAGGTAGTGTAGCCACCCGCGCTGCTGCCCCGTATAGCCAGCTTACTGCTGTCTACGCGACCCTTCTCCACGAGGTACTTTACCCCGTTCACGCAGTCATCCACATCCACGATGCCCCACTTGCCTTTCAATCGTTCGCGGTAAGCGCGCCCGAAGCCTGTGCTGCCGCCGTAGTTCACGTCAAGTACAGCGAAGCCTCGGCTGGTCCAATACTGTAAGCTGTAGCTAAGCACAGCGTTTGTGGCGCCGGTTGGTCCACCATGGATAAAAACCAGCAATGGAGGACGTGTGCCTTTGGGGGCATCGAAGTCGGGGTTGGTTGGCGGATAAAAGTATCCATGGGATGTCACCCCGTTCTCAGTCGGGTATTCAATCGCCTCGGGCACCGACATGTAGCTACGGTCTACATGTGTATTCAGTGTGCTGCGCAGTATCTCACAGGCAGAGTCTCTTAGGTTAAGCCGATGCAGTGCGAGTGGCTCTGTAGGGGAACCCGCCTGGAAGACAGCGAAACCTTTCCCAGAATGCACACCTTCGATGGTGGTATATGGCAGGTCCATGTCCGTCATCTTCTTCTTCGACGTATCCAGCCGAGCTAGACGCCAGTTTCCCCCTTCATTATAGGAGCAGATTATGTTACCATCTGCTTCGAAGTCATATGTGGACAATCCGAAAACCCATTGGGGCAAGCCGAACTCCGCTTCCAACGGGTAGAGCGCCTCGTTTCTTTCCTCCGTGAAGCGATAGAGGTTCCACCAGCCGCCTGGGTCGGAGACGAAGTGCAGGATGCCCCGCGGTGACCATTTCGGCTGGAAGACAGATTCATGCTCTCCCCCTGCCACTTGTCGCCGGAGACCCAGCGAACCGTCAGTCCGTATCGCCGTGGCGAATAGCCGTGTGCCGTCCCAGGGCATATTCGGGTGATCCCACTCTAACCAAGACAGCTTGGATCCGTCTGAGCTGATACCTGGGTTGGAGTAAAAGTCGCTGCCTGAAATAAGGATAAGGGTCTCACCGGATTCAGCGTCAACGCTGACAATGGTGTTCGCAACTTGGCTGGGTCTATCTATAGTATGATCTTCACGCACGCAAATCAAGCGTCTGCGTGGGACATCATAGACCGCATCTGCGTAGCGGAAGGGGCCCACGGGCGTGAGTGGACGGGGCGCCTCACCAGGCTTGCATGTATAGATGCGCTGATCGGTGAAATTGGAGAAGTATATGACGCCTTGAGCCACACAGAAAGCACCCCCACCATACTCATGCACCATGGTGCGGGCGCTGTATAGCTGTTTTATGTCGTCAGTCAGTGATCCATCGGAGGAACAGTGAACAATGACACTGCGCCCCTTCTCCTCTGGGCGACTCTCAACCCAGTAGACATCATCACCGTTAATGGCTACACTTCCCAGTGTAATGGATTTGGCAACGACCACATCCGAAGTGATGGGTGACTTCCATGAGCCGTAAGGTGCGACTGTCGGCACAACGAACCCCCATCTAAATTTTTTCCTCTTGATATATTGTTTTAGGTTGGTGGCAGTGGAATATGCGATCACGCGTGCAATCTTATACTAGTAGACTTATCTGATCATCCCCTAAATTATCAATACATGACTCAGCACGAGGAATTCATCAGGATCTGCCACCAGCTAGCCATTGAGGCAGGCAAAAACGGTGACCATCCATTCGGCGCGATACTAGTAGTCGACAACAAGGTCCTCATGAAGGCGAAAAACACCGTCAACAGCGACAAAGACCCAACACACCACGCGGAGTTAAACCTCGTAGTGGCCAGTCAGCGAGCCTATCCATCAGACCTGATAAAAAACTCTACACTGTACGCGAGCACCGCACCCTGCCTGATGTGTACCGCGGCGATGTGGAGCGCGGGTATAAGGAGGATCGTATACAGCGTGACCTACGAGGCCTTCGCGAAGAAGATTCCAGGTAAATATAGATACATAAAGTGTGGTGAAGTCTACAGTCAGCTTGTAACCGAGGCGGAGATCACCGAAGGTGTTCTCGAAGAAGAGGGCCTACGGGTCTACGACTACTGGCCGAAGAAGTAATCATAGATTTTCATAATCACGCAAATCCTCTAGGCGCTGCCTCTACCAACAAAACTAGCGACGTGTCACTTCGCTACTGGTTAATACAACCTTTTCAGATGAGTATTCGTGACCGACTTGTCTGAGTCTAAGCGTGTAGCCTGGGACTGGGTAGACCAACATCAAGGCATGCTGGTGGACGCCCACATGCGTATATGGGAGCTGGCTGAGGTGGGCCTCCAAGAGAACAGAACAGCAGATCTCCTAACAAGCATCCTCAGGGAGAAAGACTTCAACGTCACACGGGGCGTAGCGGGGATGCCGAGCGCCTTCGTGGCAACATACGGGGCTGGGAAGCCTGTCATCGGAATAATGGGCGAGTTAGACGCCCTACCAGGCATCAGCAACAAGGCAGTACCCTACCAGGATCCCCCCGTGGAAGGCGGCGCGGGCCACGGCTGTGGCCACAACGGCTACGCCGTTACCGCCCTCGGCGGTGCCTTAGCAACCAAGACCGCAATGGACGAGGGACTTGTGAAGGGCACGCTGAAGGTCTTCGGGTGCCCCGCAGAGGAAACCCTCGTGGGCAAGGTGTTCATGGTCCGTGAAGGCGTATTCGACGGCGTAGACGCCTGCGTTGGCCATCACCCCGCCGGCTTCAACGGGGTAAGCCTACGAAGTGGCAACGCTATGAACAGCGTCAAGTTCGAGTTCTACGGCGTCGCCAGCCACGCAGCAGGCAGCCCCGAGCAGGGAGTGAGCGCGATGGACAGTGTGGAGCTCATGAACGTTGGCGTCAACTACATGCGGGAGCACGTCGTCCAAGAGACCAGGATACACTACGTCGTAGAAGATGGCGGCCACGAGCCAAATGTCGTCCCACCCTACGCCCGCAGTTGGTACTACGTAAGGGCTCCAGAGCGTGAACTCGTGGACATATACTACCAGAAAATAAAGGACATCGCGGACGGAGCCGACAAGATGGTGGGCACAACACACAAAGTCACATTCCTCAGCGGAGTCCACAACGGCATGGAGAACCGAGCCCTAGGCGAGGCAGCCATAGCTAACATGCGACTAGTAGGCGCCCCCACCTACACAGACGAAGAGGAGACGTTTGCCGCGGAGATGGCCAAGAGCATCCCAAAGGAGAAGAAGAAAATGAGCTTGATGAGCAGCAGCCTTCCAGATGCCATGGACCTCATGGATGTGAACCTGAACACCAGGATATACAACCCCATCGGGGAAGGCACCAAGGGCGGCGGAAGCAGCGACGTGGCGGATGTAGCCTGGAACACTCCAACAGTTCAGTTCAGGACCGTCTACGCAATCGTGGGCGCCCCCGGCCACAGCTGGCAGAACACAGCCGCAAACGGCACAACCATTGGCCAGAAGAGCACGATATTCGCCTCCAAAGTCATGGCTGGCACAGTGATCGACCTGCTCTCTGATGAGAAGCTCCTCCAGAGAGCGAGAGACGAGTGGACGCGACAAATAAAGGGCCACGTATACAAGTGTTCCTTACCCGCCGGCTTGAAACCACCACTGGATCAACTGAAAAAGCAGCATTAACTATTCTGAACACTACATGTGCAAATTCAGACTATCGCGCACACTGATGTGAAAGAGATACGCGTGTGACGCGTTTACAAAAATAGTTGGATCATTTTAACAATTTTTTATGTTTATCCACAATATCCTTCAACATCTTATAGTCCGCTCTAAGGAAATCATCTTGATCCAAGTCTGAGAGCCCAAGGGGTACATTCCCCCTAATCTTTGCCTCCCTCAGCATCACCCTAAGCTTCGCAGCATCTTGGAGCACCCGTCTACGCTTTACATTCACTGGAGGATCCTGAACAAGTTCACTGATTAGATGAGCCTCCCACCTCGTTCCAAGAGGCTTAACATATGAGACATCGTCACCGATCCCACCAAAGCTGCGATCATGTGGCTCAATCTGATACCAGTACGCTGTGCTTGAGTAGTCCTCCTGAAGCATGTTCCCGCTACCATGCTCAATTGTGACGTCTATCTCCTTCTCAAATGGTATAGGATCGGGTAAATGTAATCTATACGCGCTAAAACGACAATGTAAAAGATCCATATAGGTCAGGCCATGGTAAGGCGCTGAGAAGGGGCCATTTATCCAGTACCAGCCACCCTGGAAGTAATCCTCAGTTCCAGTCCCCTTGATACTGGGCTCCTCTTCACTGTCAACCCAGATCATCTCATCGCCCTCCAAGAAAAGTCGGCTCCCCTTATCGTACGACTGCATGTTCATGGCTACGCCACAATAGTGACCTGCACCCTTTGCCCGTAGGATAGTGTAGTTCTGGTCGATTGTAGTGGGGTTCTCGCGTCTCCACTTCGCGTGGAATCGAGGCGTCTCCAACCCAAAATCTACGTTGCTGTATTGTATTCCAAAGTAAAGATCAGTGATTGGCGTGTCACCGATGTTCTTGGCCTCGAACACGGCCCCCTTTGTGAAGGGCATAGGCCAGTAGCTCCAGAAGCCACCGCTTGTGACTCCCTGGACAGCTGATGAGTACTGTGCGTACTCGCTGAACCCCATACCGAAGAAGTCTCCGAAGGGTGCTTCGACGCTTGGGTTATCCTCACCATCCCAGTAGAAACGCAGGATTAGGTTGCGGTATGCATCAGGGTCTTGGCTCAGTATTGTGAACCACATCCTCTGGACGCAGCCTGGCCCCTTTATCTCGCCTATTCTAACGACTTCATGTGGAGGAGCTGGTAAGTAGTCAAGGTTGCCACCTGTTGGATCGTTGCTTGATAGTTGTCTTGCCTTCCACTTCTTACGTTTAGGTAGGTCCATCAACAAGGTCATTGAGTCAGTAAACATGGTGAAAAATCCGCTGAACGGTAATTTATTACTTCACACGCTTTTATCATAGCATTAGCAAGCGCACAGCGTACCTTCTAATGCGTAGGTATACACCAGAGATGAATACCATGGGTGAGAAACCCGTTTTAAATAGTTAACTAATTTTTTCTCCGGTGATATGATGGATACAAAGATGAAGGCATTGACGGTTTTACTCGTCACCCTGGTAGTGGGCAGCGCATTCGTGCTGGTTCAGGCACAAGTTGAGGACGCAAGTGTACCTACTGCGGTTCCTCAGCAGGCGAAGACACTCTATAAGAGTATAATTGCGGGCAGATGGTGGCTTGTCAGGGCTCTAATACGAAACGGTGAACCAACTACTTTGACAGACGTCAAAGTGTTAACCTATGACAAGGGTCTGATGGCGCTCAGTAATGGTTTGAATGTGATAGTGCCAGGGAAATGGGTCAAGGACAGCGATGTGGTTGCTAGGGAAGACCTCCTGAATGATCTCGTTGGGCAAACGATTACGATTCAGGCGCTGAAGCTCGAGTACACATACAAGTACACGGCGACCGTATATTTCGCATACAAGCTTGGGGATGCCAACGCGATGCTACCCTGGAACATCACATCTAAGGCAACAACTTAGCCACACACCTTTTTAGTAAAATAAACAAAAAAAAGCGTTGACATAAAATGTGGACAAGACACGCGCAAGGAGATAAAGAAATCAAAAGCTGAATGACTTCTTACACAGAAAGAAACTCAAAGATAAGCACACAAGCGACTCAAATGATATAGCCAACACCAATCACTGATTCTTCCGGGATCAATATGCCGGGTGCGAGGAAAGGATCCGTACAGATCAGGTTCGAGATCCTGGAGCACCTATACTATAACCCCAAGCCACAGCCGAGAACCCATGTCTGGAGGAAAGCAACAACACTCAGCTACGATGACTATCAAAAACACATAATGCACCTCATAGACCGAGACTTTATCACGGAATCAAGTGATGGCCTCGAGATCACAATATGGGGCAGAGAAGTCTATGATCAACTTAGAAATGCCCTAGGCAGCTTACTGTAGACCAGTGGTGCATACGGCTTAAAATAGGTAAAAAAGAGGATGAGGCGATGAGCGAGGATAAGAAGGAGCGAAGACTACCCATACGGTCACTGCACGAGTTCCTCTTCGAGATTAGCGAAGCTTGGGATGGGTTCAGGACTGGCAGCATGATAACTATTATCGTGTCTGCGATATTGATCGTGCTCCTAACCCCCCGTCTCATAGTGCTACACTTCAGGCGTGGAGACTTCATCGAATCCGTCATATACCTTGCCATAATAATCGGGTTATCATATAATTTATGGAATTCTTGGAAGCAACACCAGTTTTACAAGAAATGGGAGAAACGAATAGGCGTATTAATGCACGAGGAGGAGGAGCTCTTAGGCGACAAAAAAAATAAGCAATAGGCGCACTAATGGTTGCGTGCGCGGTTTCAGGGATATATTTCAGTCAGCGCGCGATCATTTGAAGTAGCTTTAACAATAGTGTGTGAGACGCTACTTCTTAGCCTTCGGAACCGTGTGCCTAAACTTACCGTCCTTGTAATATGCGCTGAACGTCTTCGAGCAGCCACCACACTTCTGTTGCTCAACATCGAAACCGCTAAACTTCCACTTCTTGCCAGTGGGATGCGCAACCTTACCACACCTAGGACAATTCATTTGGGTCAATTGAAGGTATACTAAAACAGTATAAAAAAACTTCTGCTCCTTGTATCCGACCCGATTATCTTTGGATTAGAATCCTTTCAGAAGGGGGACGATGTCTCTTCCCAATTGCCTACCGGAGTCGTGCGCGCGAGTAATTTTTACAATTCACCAGTTTTTTTAATTAGCTTGCGCGAGTTTTTTTGCCACCTCTATGCTTGACCTGATCATCTCCTTCACCTCGCTGCCGACTAGGATACTCCTACCCGCCGGCGGGAATGGGTGAGACATAATCATAGTATCAGCTTCAACCTGGAACAAGTTCCTCAGGGAAGCGATGTAGACTTCTTTATCCATTCTTATGAGATCCGCCCTCTCACCGCAAACGGAGTCTCCCACGATCAGTGTCTTGCCCCCTTGGTCGAATAGGCAGATGCTGCCTGGCCTATGGCCGGGGGTATGGATGACTGTGAAGTTACGATCCCCCAGCCTTACTTGGTCACCGTCTCGTAGCTTCGCATCAGCTGTGGGCATCGCCTCATGCTCTAGCTCATGGATGGCGATCGTCGCACCTGTGCGCTCCTTAAATATGGCGTTCCCACGCACATGATCCCCATCGCGGTGTGTATTAACGATCAGATTCACCTCGTCGAGTCTCCTACCCTTTTTCGATATTAATGGGAACGCGTGGTCCACGGGGGTGTTTTCATATCCCGTATCAACAACGCCTATGTTCTTTTCACCGAACACCAGTATCACGCAGCAATACCATCCCGGCCTCATCTCCTGCTTAACGACATACAAGTCATCCGACACGATCTCAACATTATCCATTATAGCCCCCTCACATGGGAAGAATATATAAGCAGAATTTAAAAACGCTCCACGGGAAATGCTTACACGCGATGTGTCTTGTGGCTAAAGTTTATTTAGATTACATCGATTGTCTCCTGTGATGAAGGATGCCAAGCTATAGAGTGAAAGTAACTGTCCAGAAAAAGGTTGATCCAGCCTACATCTTCGATGGGAAAGTCCCTAATCAACCTGGGAAAACCAATCCATACCCAGTTTGCCCAATCGACGAAAAATCGGTGTGGATCGTCGAGAAGGATGGCAAGATGCCCGCTGGATTCTGCAGCTGGGCCTGGAGGGATCTCTACAAGGATCTTGCCGTGCTACGCTTTGGAGGCGGCTTCGAGGATTGGGTTAAGCCACCATACATGTACACTTCCTGCTCAGACGGTATCAGGCCAGTCAGCTTCAAGCTCGAGGTCCTAAGAGACTAGACGTACTCTACTCGAGCACCTAGACTACTGCCACCTTGGAGCGCGATCTTAACACACGCGAGTCAGTGTTCTCTAAGGCCTTTTGGATAACGGTCAGCCACAAGGTTAAGCGTGATACCGTGTTCAAGCCATGCCTTCAGTCCCGCAAGAACCCAGGTAAAGCCCCCGGTTGAATCAAGCGCGGAGTGCACTATCGCATCTCCATCCCCACCGAAGCCACTTTCAGTAATGCTGACAAAGGTAGCGTCATCTCCGTAGGGAGTAAAAACCCACTCCACCAAGGTCGGCGTACCTGACCACTCGATCAGGATCCGTTTATTCTCTTCAACTTCTCTTACTTTCACTTGAGCGGAGATGTTGTACATCTCCCACTCCCACGTAACCTGTTTGCCAGCTTCTAATCTCCCGCTGCCTTTAGTAAACCAGAATTTACATGTTACTTTGGGATTGATAAAAGCCTCAAACACCTCTTCAACGGGTTTACGAATAAGCATCTCAGCTTTAGCAACTGGTTTCTGTGTTAATCGAAGTTCTTTCACGACTCTTTACCTCCACCGAATGATTTTGGCTATTGACCCTATTATATAAAAATCTGCTTTACTAGAAGACCTCTATTTGGCTCTCGCACACGCGAACGGTATCTGATTAGGTATTATAAAAATGTCGAGAAACTATTCTCCTCGTCTAAGAACTAAGAGGGTAGCAAAGTTAACATCCCAGATCGCGCGCGCGGATTTCCGAGGAGAAATCGGGCTATCGTTAAAACTATCGGCGATTATCGAGGATACTGTAGCGCGCGCATAAAATACTTTTTCAACTCACTGAATAACGTGTTATGCACACTTCTAAAAGACTCAGTTAAAAGTCGGGGTGCTAATAGAATATTCACATTTGGTTCAAGACATAGAAATAACGCCTAAAAACCCGAAACCGGGAGATCAGATCAACATAAAAATCAAGGGGGCTTGTGATGAAATGGCTCCGGTTGAGCTCAACTACGAGCAAACAGTACCAATAGTAGGTAACACGTTCAATGTGCAGATCAATAAAGTTCAGGTCCCATGGCCGGAAAACAAACTCTTCATCGAGGCAAAAACTGTTGCGACCATGAAGGTAGCCGCTAAATTCCTGTTCTGGATCTCCAAGAATGTCGAAGTCGTGAATGGTGTGGCACAATACACTTTAAAAAATGTACCTAGGGGAACCTACAGCGTCAAATTGAACGGATCAGTTCCACAAGGAATATCAAATGTAACAATCAAGATAACTGCCTTCTCCGAGCTCCAGCTAGATAAGGCAGGAAGCTGCGTATGCACTTTCCACCCCAACTCGGAACATGATGGTAGCTTGGCAGTGAAATGCAATCAAATAGAAAAGCGCGTAGAGATCAAACACCCGGAACAATAGAAGAGAACGAAACTAGAAGTATTCACGTAGCAAGGCAACCAAGTCAACCAAGACTTCGCTAAACCAGTGTCTACCCTCAGACTCACTATCGATTACATAATACAGACTCGGATTAGCCTCCTTTAACCGATCCATCCACCATGGCACGGAGCTTATAATGTACTCATCAGAGGATTCAAGGCGACCTCTGAACCTCGTGAGAACAATATGCACCCCAGGAAAGGCAACTACGTCGCTTAGCTTCTTCCTAAACCTTGGATCATCAGAGTGGTCCCTTAGACGTTCGTTCCGCCTAATCATATTCTTAACTTCATGTACTGAATCGACGTGCTCCTCGCTTGCGAGTCTTTCAATGCTGGGAACGATAACATGTCGAATGTAGAAGTGAGCCGATGCAATTTGGGCTTGATCATTAAGCATCTTATTAAAATTAGAGAAGAATCCCAAACCCACCTCGCCTCAGCTTATAATCATTAGATGGGAACTATCCTTGAATATGAGGATATTAACTTCCTCAATAGTCTCACATGCGAGCGCGTTGATCATCATAGTGTGGATAGTATACCTGTTATGGGTATCAAAAAAACAGTTAATCAAATCTGTGAAGGTTCAATGGCATGGTTAAATTGAAGTCCTCTATAACTGAAGTAGTCGACGCGATACATCACGATCTATTAGCTGTTTGCACCGAGAAGATGCGTGAGGTTCAGTCAAGATACTTCAAGGAGCAGGTCACATTCCTAGGGTGTAGCTTACCACAATGTAACCGAATCTCAAACGCTTGGTCGAAGAAGCTGAAAATAGATGGATGGGTGTACGATGATATTCTATTGATTGCCGAGGCACTAATGAAGGCGGGTACATTCGAAGAAGGCGTAGTTGGCTTAAACCTCGTATCACATTACAAGAAATACTTCAGGGAATCCGATTTTAACGTCTTCGAGAGATGGCTACGTGACTACGTGTCCAACTGGGCACACACCGACAGCATAGCTCCGCATGTCATCGGAGAGCTACTGGAGAAGTACCCCGGTTTGACGGAGAGTATCTTCAAGTGGATAAAGTCCGATAACAGGTGGATGAGGCGGGCTTCGGCGGTGACATACGTTCTACACGCTAGACATGGAAAATTTCATGAAGCAATATTCAGAACTGCGGATGCTCTCCTAGGCGATGAAGATGATATGGTGCGGAAAGGTGTGGGCTGGATGTTAAAGTGTGCGAGTCAAGCGGATGAGTCTGCTGTTGTTTCCTATCTTATGAAGAATAGAGAAAGAACATCACGAC
>JBGPRA010000035.1:0-15661 GCA_041489375.1 Bathyarchaeia archaeon
AAGGCCTTGAGATGGGGTCTGGTGGTGCTATGTCAACGAGTATCAGCCCCTTAACCTCGTCGGGATGCTCCGCGGCGAGGATCATCCCCATCCTCCCGCCGATGCTGTGACCAATTAGTATACAGGGGGTGAACCCGAGTTGCCTATAACATGTCCTAAGAAGCTCAGTGTGCTCCGGCAGAGTCACAAGCTCCGAGGGGACCGTTGAGTCACCATGGGCTAAGATCGTTAATGCGAGGATACGGTACTTACCCTTCAGCGACTCGCACATCTCCTCCATACTATAGGCGTCCATCCCCATGCTATGGAGTATGACTATCTTTCCGCCAACCTCGCCCCATTTAGCGTAGTGGATCTTGTACTTCCCCACGCTCAGATACCTTTCTGTAGACAAATCGATCAGGAATCGATATCGTGCTGAATGGTTTCAAGGTTTTGTTAAAGAAATCTGAGGAGGATCAGTACTTGTTGCGTGGACTCTGTGTTAACTTCATTACTGCGAGGCTGTGGCTGCAGACCCCTTTCTCATGGAAGCCGGGGCAGTTGCAGTAGACGCGTCCATCCTTCATGACAAGTGAGTATGTGCCGTGGTCTCCAATCACGTTGAAGTGTCCACCGTCTAGCCTCTCAATCCTCCCGGCCTTCAGAAGCCTGTCGGCCTTATCGAGCATCTTGTAGAGAGGCATGCCACATCCTACAGACAGGGAGTTATGCCCATGAGATAAGCTATTCCATCGCCTTCTCTCACATAGTATCGAGGATAGGCCATGCGCGCGATCGCTCACCATAAAAAATTCAGCATCGATGATAAATTGAATTAATCTCATCCAACGATATCACTGCGAGGCATGGCGACGATGAGGAAGGTGAGACTCGGAAAGACAGACCTCGAGGTTTCAAGGGTAGGATTTGGGGGTATACCGATTCAACGGCCCCCTTTCAATGAAGCGGTAGCGACTATTAACAAGGCTCTAGATCTAGGTGTCAATTTCATTGACACCTCAAGAGGCTATGGAGACAGCGAGATCAGGATAGGTAGGGCGATCCGGGACCGCAGAGATGACGTCATCCTCGCCACGAAGGGTAGTTGGAGAAGTAAAGAATCTGCAGAGAAGACCATCGAGGACAGCTTGAAGAGACTCGCAACTGATCGTATCGATCTCTGGCAGTTCCATAATATTCGCGCACCACCTGACTTCGAGGTGGTTATTGGACTAGGAGGAGCCTATGAGGCTGCAGAGAAGGCCCTCTCTGAGGGTAAGATAAAGCATCTCGGCCTCTCGACTCACAACATCGATGTCGCCATCCTCGGCGTCGAGAGCGGGCTCTTCGAGACTGTAATGTACCCATTTGACCTAGTCGCCAGGGAGGCTCAGGATCGACTCATCCCCCTAGCCGAGAAAAATGATGTCGGTTTCATCGCAATGAAGCCCTTCGCTGGAGGCAACATAAGAAAAGCTCCCCTAGCAATCAAGTACCTGCTCCAGTTTCCCTCGGTGCAGATTATGCCGGGAATAGAGAAGGTTGAGGATATCGAGGAGATCGCCGGTATCCTCGAAGGTTCCTGGGAAATATCAGAGAAGGAATATACGGAGATTGAGGAGATACGCGGTGAACTCAAGGGCGTATTCTGTCGCCAGTGCATGTACTGTATGCCATGTCCCAACGGTGTCGAGATCTGGCTTCTAACCTATTTACGAAACCTTCACCGCCTCTGGCCTAAGGAGGAGATGAAGGAGGACTGGATCGCCAACGCAGCTAAATCGGCTGAAAAATGTAAAAAGTGCGGCCTATGCGAGACAAAGTGTCCATACAACCTCCCAATAAGAGAGATCATGGATGATAATCTTCAATTCTATCAGAGGATTAGAAGTGGTGAAGCCGTATAAAGTTCAGCTGCTGTTATACCACTTCATCTTGCCTAAATAGGCGGACACCCATGAGTGCGATCCACTTGAAAACATAACCAACAAAGTTACCCTAGAGGTTAGAATCTCTAACAGTGCATACTCGAGAAGAAAATCCATTTAACTTACTCTGGATGAGGAGAAAATGTTTTTTCAGGTGCGAGATACCGTGAAATAGCTTCAAGGGGGATATTTTCCTTGACTGATAATGGGTAGACTTGACGGGAAGGTGGCTATCGTGACTGGGGGGACTGGCGGCATCGGTGAAGCGAGCGTCCACTTATTCGCAGCAGAGGGAGCGCTAGTCGTCGCTGCTGACGTTGAGGATGAGAGGGGTAGACGAATCGAGGAGAAGTATAACGGAAGGGTAGTCTACCTTCACACGGATGTATCCTGCGAGAAAGATGTTAAGAACACTGTCAAGACCGCTGTGGATTCTTGGGGACGTCTCGACGTCATGTTCAACAACGCAGGCATCGTCGGCGCAGTCGGACCCATCGAAGGTGTCTCCGTCGAGGATTTCGATCGGACTATTAGTGTAAACCTCAGGGGAGTCTTTCTAGGGATTAAGCACGCCGCCCCTGTGATGAGGAAACAAGGTTCGGGGAGCATCATTAACACAGCCAGCACGGCTGCACTCCAAGCTGGTTTCGGTAATCACATCTACAGCGCCTCGAAGGCGGGCATACTACAGATCACCCGCAGCGTAGCAATGGAGCTAGGAGAGGCAGGGATAAGGGTGAACTGTGTAAGCCCAGGGTACATCCCCACACCGATGATCGGGATAGCACGTAGCCTAACCAGAGACCAAGCTGAGGCGAGGCTTCACATCATCGAGAAAAACTTCAGGGACACCCAGCCACTACAGGGACCCATCATGCCTGAAGACGTCGCCAAGGCTGCCCTCTTCTTGGCAAGCGACGATTCCAAGTTCATCACGGGGCAGAACCTTGTGGTCGACGGGGGCGTCACAGGTGGGAAGATGTGGAGAGACTATCAAAAGGGCAGCAACATTCTCAGGGAAGCCCTAGAGATAGGGTGAGAAAGTGATGTAGGTTAACGTACTCGGAGTCGCGAGCAGCCCACGCAGGGGAGGGAACACCGAAACCATCCTCGACGAGGTTCTCAGCGGTGCTCGGGAGGCGGGTGCATCCACAGAGAAGGTCGTCCTAGCTGAAGCGGATATTAGGCCTTGCAGAGCCTGCAACACCTGTAGTCGCACAGGCTCTTGTATAATTAATGACGACATGGCCAGCACCGTAGAGAAGATGAAGGTCGCGAGGGTTTGGATCCTCGCTACACCTGTTTATTGGTGGGGACCCACAGCCCAGATGAAAGCCTTCATAGATAGGTTGTACGGAGTCCCAAGAGAAACCTTCAGAGGCAAGAGAGTAATCTTAGCGGTCTCGTCAGGTGGGGGCAGCTCATACGCAGAGCTAACAATCAAGATGATCAGTGAGATAATTCCGTACCTAGGAATGGAAAAATACCGTACGTTACAGGCATCTGCTGCAAACTCCAAGACATCAACGAAGGGCAACTTCAAACTATTGAAGGAAGCTTGGGACGCTGGCTTCAATTCTGTTAAGACGTTGATGGTTTAGACTCTCGGATTTGAAACCATCCATCATGATGGGCTCCTCTTCTTCACTCTTACTTCACAGCTCCGGCAATTGTTGTCATACCAAATCAGTGTAACAACTAATATCCCTGGTCTGGAGCTACATCAAGCAAAGGTGGCAGAAGGATGGCGGAGATGAGATGGAACCTAGCTCAGATGGTGAAGAGCACTGACCCCGACTGGATCGTAGCGAGGCTTGAGGAGATGGTAGTCGAGGCAAACGGTATGGCTGATAGATACAGGGGGAAGATTGAGAACCTCGACGCGTCTGAGCTCTTAGCCCTACTCGAGCTTAAAGATGATTTCTCACTAAAATACGAGGGCGCAGTCGATTACTGTAGGCTGAGGTACAGCGCGGACTCGACTAACCCGATCTCTAAGAGGCTAAACGAGGCAGTGCGCAACGCAGGGACGCGGGCGAGTCAGGCGCTAGCGTTCATGGAGATCGAACTAGGTGCGCTCCTCAAGGCGAAACCTACCCTAGTTACCGACCAGAAGCTATCAGAGTATAAACACTATCTCGAGAGGATGGTCTGTAGGGTACCCCACGTGATGACTGAAGAGCTGGAAAAGCTGACAATCTCCAAAGACAAGAATGGAGTCAGCGCGTGGTCCCAGCTTCAAGGTGACTGGCTGAGCACCCGTATCTTCAAGATACTCATCGATGGCGTGGAGAAGACGATGCCATACGGTGAGATAATCAGTCTCTACCAGAGCCCTGACAGAGAGCTGAGGAGAGAGGCTAACAGAGTAGTCTACAACAACCTCGGATTGGACGATGTGGTGTGGTCGAGTGCAATACGCTCAGTCTGCGCAGACCACCTCCAAATGTGTGAATGGAGAAAGTATCCATCGCCGATGACGCAGAGCCTCATTGACAACGACGTGGAGCAAAAAGCCATAGACGCACTCATGCGCAACATGGAGGAGAACGTCAAGGCTTATCGCAGATACCTTCGCCTTAAGGCGAGGCTAATGGGACTGGAAAAACTCGGCAACTGGGACATAGTCGCGCCCCTACCAAATGCTCCAGAGAAGAAGTACACGTGGGCCGAGTCGATGAGGGAGGTTGTCGCTGCCTATAGTGGGTTCGACCCTGAGTGGGGAAATTGGGTACAGGATATGTACAGTAAGCGTCACATCGATGGTGAAGTGCGAAAGGGAAAACGCAGTGGCGCTTTCTGCTCCAGCTGGCTTAGCGGCAAAAGTGCCTGGGTGCTTCAGAGCTTCAACAGCCAGATGGGAGACGTCTACACTCAGGCACATGAACTGGGTCACGCTGTCCATGCTTACCTCGGGAGCCGCTACCAGAAACCGAGCAACAATGAAATCGGAAGCTGCATCGCGGAGTGTGGCAGCGGATTTGGTGAACTTCTGCTCACTAACAGGCTGCTCAAGGAGGCGAAGAACAATGAAGAAAGGCAGGCTGTCCTCGCTACAGTACTCGACGAGTTTGGCATGGCAGCTTACCAGGTTAGCGCACGCGTCTGGTTCGAACAATCGATGTATGAGTCGATTAAGGAAGGCAAGTACCTAGATGGCGAGACGATATCCAATCTCTGGGTGGCGGGTAGAGACAAGATCTACGGCGACGTCGTGGAGTGGCTCCCCGAGATGAAGTGGGAGTGGACTATGAAACCCCACTACTACATTCCTAACTACAGGTTCTACAACTACCCGTACGTCTATGCCCAGCTATTCGTCTTCGCCCTGTACCGTCTCTATAGGGAGCAGGGGAAGACATTCGTTCCCAAGATGAGAAAAATATTAGCCGCTGGGTCAAGCAGAAGCCCCGCCGACCTCGCCAAAGAGGTAGGCTTCGACGTAACCGAGGTTAGCTTCTGGCGAAAGGGGATCCAACAGTTCGAGGAGTTTATTGATCAACTAGAGGGTACCTTATAGCGCCGCCTAATAACTAAACTTCATTTTCAAAGAAGTGGCGCCCTGGCCGGGATTTGGACCCGGGATCTTTCGGGTGACAGCCGAACATACTAGGCCGGACTATACTACCAGGGCACGCCGATGAATTGAGTGGGGTTTCCATATTAAACTTTACGCCAATTTAGATCCACTCTCTAGACTGGGGTAAATAAGGCTCATATTACCCTCCGCGCTTGAGGAGCGTGTTACTTATACTCCTTCGCGATGAGCATCGTCGCCGTGAGGATAATGTCAGGTATGCTCCTCAACTTGTCCACGATGAGTCTGTCGAGGCTGTTCATGTCCTTAGCCTTGACTTTAAGTATAAGATCGAACTCGCCATAGATGGCAGCCGCCTCCTCAACCTCGCTGAACTTGAGGACTTTTTCGCAGACCTCGTCCTCTGTTCCGGTTTTGACATTGATCATGATGTACGCTTTGACGGACATAACTGTAAATCCTCACTTTTTTTCTGACTATTTATTCTGTGGGTAACCGAGGCCGTGGAGCGTTGGTAACGAACCCTAGAGGGCTACGGCTAACCACTAAAAATATACTTGGCTGAAATATGAGGTTTTAGGATTCAGCATCCATTGAATAGTCGCGCTCCTAGGAGATGGAATTGTTCCTCAGTCAAGCGAGGATACAAGGCCGGCCATTACCCGGCCGGTCTCCGTCAACCTTACTGGGACGCCTTTATTGTCGCGGTCGCCAGCTGTTATGAGCCCTGAGTCGCGGAGTCCTTTAAGGTTCCAGCGTACTGTAGACTTTGGTATTTCTAGGTCATCTGAGACCCTGTCAATGAGGGTAGTGTAGATGGTCTCTCCCTGAGTCTCAGCGACTATTCTAAGCATTTTCCTCTGCTTCCCCGTGAGCCTACGACTCGACGCTGCCTCTAGAGCCGCCTCTATCGCGTAGAATTCTCGGTAGTGCTCCTTGAGGGACTCTTCTAGAGAGTCGACGTTCTTTACCAATCGGTTGTAACCGATCCTATCTGGGCGGGTTTTCCCGAACCTGCATATCTCCCTCTTCAGGTCGTTGAGGGATTGCAAAAGATTCTTTGATTCGGGAGTCGGGTGTAATCCAGCTTTAGCACTGGAGGAAACGTTCACCGGACATTCTTTCTCCCGGCAGGGATTGAGTCACCCTATGTTTAAAAGGTTTTTGTTTTATTTAGATACGGATTAATTTATAACTTAATACACGCAATGATACATGGGAATAAACTGAAATATTCACTTGTACGCGCGAAACTTTATCAAAATATCCCGGTATGTTAGTATAAGGTGTTTTGATCTGCCGATTAAAGTTGAGGTACCAAATATCCCCTGGCATGGTGACAAGCTCATGACCCTCGATTTTCCTGATGAATGGGATGTTAAAAGATGTAAGATCGCCAGTGAAGGGCAAACGGCGCTCAGTAAGGAACAGGTCAGAAAAGCCATTTTAAGCCCAATTGGTACTAAACCACTCTCAGTGCTCGCACAGGGCAAAAATGAAGCTGTGATAATATTCGATGACATGACACGACCAACAAAAATCTATCAGTACGCACCAATAGTTCTTGAGGAGCTTAAAAAGGCCGAGGTTAAGGATGAGAATATTAGGTTCATCATAGCTGCAGGCAGTCACGGCACATACACGCTTACACATTTCCGAGAAAAATTGGGAGAGGAAATCATGGAGAGGTACCCTGTTTTTAACCATAATCCCTATGAGATGGTGAAATATGTGGGGGACACGACGCGGGGGACTCCGGTATGGATAAATGGCGAGGTCATGAGCTGTGACTTGAAAATTGGGATAGGAACCCTCCTCTTTCATAGGATGGCAGGGTTCAGTGGAGGGGCTAAGATCATCTGCCCCGGTGTAGCAGGTATCAAAACTATTCAATTTAACCATGGTCCAGTTGGAGGTTTTGGTGATGGGTATTCTGCGCATCCGACCACGGGCTACTTGAAAGCCGATGGAAACGCGTTACGTTTGGATATGGAGGATGCTGCGAGGATCACAGGCCTCGATTTCAAGATTGACACCGTTCTTAACTTGAATCGGGATCCGCTTGAGGTTTATGCGGGGGACTTTGTTCAGACCCATAGGAGAGCCATACCTGGGGTCTTAAAGTGGCATCGCGCCGAGTCACCGAAGGAGATGGATATCGTAGTTGCTAATACCTATATGCGGCAGAATGAAGCCGATCTAGGTCTCTGGTCTGCTTCACAGTGCGTAAAGAGTGACGGGAGTGTAGTGTTGATGGCCGATGATCCCGATGGAGACATCAACCATTGGATATTCCATGCACATGGAAAGTATATTGGGGCAAGTCTGTGGAGTGGTAAACCGAGGGTGCCTCCGGCGGGGGCGCGACTGATCATCTATGGTCGGTATCATGATAAAAAATTCCAGAATAGATACCAGAAGGATACTACAATATGGTGTAAGACCTGGAAAGAAGTGATAGATGTCCTCAAATCATATCACAAGAACAAGTCTAAGGTTGCTGTGCTCCCTGATGCGACGAGTGGGATTCCTGAGACAATGCTACCACAAACCTCGTGACCATTCATTAGAATGCGAGCTATCCTGAAGTTAGTATGTTGTCTGTGGGTAGGTGGAGTGCTTGTTTTCTTTGCTTTGAATCCTCAGAATAGGAATTAGCTACTCCGTAGATTCATTTAGAACGATTTTTATCGTTCCCAGGTGCTCCCTCTCGTGCTCCAGAAATCTCCTCAGTACCTTCCTAAGAGTCCATTGCTCCTCAGGGTAGCGAGTGTATGCCCTCCTCGTGAAAGGCCCTTGGTGTCCGTTTCGGAGAGCTGCCTCTAGAGCAGGGATCATGGCTCCTCTAGTTAATCGGAGTCTCTCAACTACTGATAGTCTGCTCGCCTCCTTCATAGTCCTTAGATTATCCTCGTAAACTCTCTGGTATTTCGGGCCTAGACGGGAAATGTACCACTCCTCTGCGTCCACTATGTGAGTTATGTTCGATCTCACTGTACGCTTTCCCGGTATTGGACATGCATCGAGCTTCTCTTCGGTAAGCTTTTCCACTATGCTGAGTACCTCCTCTCTGCTGAACTGCATAAGTCTCACAACATCCCCGAAATTGACTTCACCAATCGGGGCTTCGTCCGACTTGAATAGGGCTACGGCTCCACCAGACTCACCGAGTTCCGGTATGTCGTGCTGCTCCTCGATTACCTTGAACACAGAGAGGTGCGGATAAGTTAGTCCTCTCGCCATGAGCCATGCCTGCCGCTCCTCAACAACGTCATCCAGCATGGAAAGTACTTCGCTCCTCGAGGCACCCCTAGAGAAACACTCCGGCAACTCAACCACATGGGCGTACCACCACCGACCCCCCTCGAGGTTAACCGACCAATACAACTAGACCAATCAAACCCTAACTCATCGAGAGAAAATACTTACTATAGCGCACACAACCTGCTGGCTACACGCGTTAAAGTCAAAAATTATCTAAAATGGGATTTATTTTTCTACTATTGCTCCTTTCAAGGGATTAGGCGTGTCAATATATTTTTTAAGCGGATTTGATTTCGGTGGATTAAGATATTTCGAAAGGAACGCGTAGACCTCGCCCCTCACGCCTAGGGCAAATCTTTCATCGGTTCTGTTGAAGCTGTGAGCAGCTGGAGTAGGTTGATATATCTTATACCAAAAGTCCTTCCCAGGCTCGTTGCCGGCGGCGATTAGCGCCTCTACCAGATGGGTTACCTCGAGGAAGTTTACGTCCTGATCGTTCTCCGTTGAGTGAATCAACAAAGGTATCTTTAATTTGACAGCGTTCCAAGCTGGCGACCTACGCTTATACTCGGATACATCTTCATACGCCGTCTTACCTATGTGATAAGGTGCAGCGAAGATTTCTTTGTAATAATCCGACTTGTAACCAATTCTGGCGATAATGTCGCTGACTGGCACACCTGCGTATGCGACTCTATACGAATCAGGATACTTGAAGGCGCTCCAGACGGTATTCAGCCCTCCATGACTCCACCCAATTATTCCAACTCTGCTACAGTCCACGAGTTCGCTGTTCTCCACCATGTAGTCTCTAGCGGTTAGGCAATCCTCCGTCTCTAATCCACCGTAGTCTATGAGTTCGTAGAAGTCTTTCCCATAACCTGTGCTTCCGCGGTACTCTGGGGCGATGACTAAGTATCCTTGGAGCACGAGCTCCTTGATAATATTCGAGGTGGCTGAGCCGAAGCTCGAGTGCACTCCGCCGTGCGGAAGAACAATCAAGGGATACTTTTCGCCTTCCATCGCATCATTGGGGGTGAAGGTGTAAGAGCTAAACACAACCCTGTTACCTGCTCCCTGAGCAGTAGAACTGGGCTGGTATTGTGAGGGAGGACCAGTCAAGACGACTTTGTCGACTTTTGCAATATCTTTGAGCCTAAGATGCATCAAGGCGTCATCTGATGTCTTATTCACTGATTGGACCCAGTGCATCAGGTCGCTCTTGTCGCTCAATAGTTTCTTGACGACGGCCTCCGCTATCTTATCGATGTCTTCTTCTCGAATGCTCATGACTATTTCATCTCTCAGATTACGCATTTACGTGGTGGAGTATTAGGTGGAAATCAGTATAAGACTATGCATGCGCTTTAGTGGCCTCATAGCCTCACATACACTCAGCCACAATGCACGGGATTTCGTTGCCTAATCTAAGATTCTTTGCTTAACCTATGATATTTTAATGGTAGCAAATCTTTGATCTTCACCTTATACGGCTCATCAAGGGATCCAACTATCACATATGTATCTTCACTAAAGTCCCCGATCAACTCTCTGCATCTTCCACAAGGACTTAGAAGTTCATACCTGCCTTTGCCATCCCCCCATACAGCGACTATTGCTTCGTATTCCCTTTCGCCATGAGCGAGGGCGTGACACATCGCTGCAACCTCTCCACATACGTCAGCGAACCCTACATTTGCGTTGATATGAATACCAGTGAAGATGTGTTTTTTCTTTGTCCGCAGAGCGGATGCAACTTCGTGGATTCCTTCTAGGTGAAGCTTGTCAGCGGTTTCCTTAGCTGCTTGGATTAGTTCAATATCTTCATCGCTTAGCCTTGATTTTTTCAAGTTGTTCAAGAAAATATCTATACTGCATATATTAGGCTATTTTCACGGGCGCTACGCGTGCGCAGGTGAGGTATAGTCTAAAATATTTTATCATCCAGATGTTTTACAACGGCTCTGGCGACGTCGCCCGTTTTTGCGTTGCCCTTGAGGTCAGGGGTTAACGTCTTGCCCTCCTTTAGAACCTCGACGATAGAGGCTTCGAGGACCTTCTCGGCTTGCTTCTCACCGAGCCAGTCGAGCATCATGCCTGCGCTGAGCATCTGGGCTATTGGGTTCGCGATGCCTTTCCCAGCGATGTCTGGGGCGCTGCCGTGTACGGGTTCGAATACCGCCATCTTGTCCCCGATATTAGCGGAGGGTGCCAAGCCGAGTCCGCCAACTATACCCGCGGCGAGGTCACTAAGTATGTCTCCAAATAGGTTTGTCGTAACTACGACGTCGAAGCGCTCCGGGAACATTACCATCTTCATTGCACAAGCGTCCACAATCTCCTCGTTGTAGCCAATGTCATTGTATTCAGTGGCAACCTTTCTGCAGCTGTCTTGGAAGAGGCCGCAGGTTGTCTCCATCATGTTGGACTTGTGGACGCAGGTTACTCTATTGCGTCCTTCTTTGCGAGCGAGCTCGAAGGCGTATCGGGCGATCCTCTCCGATGCTTGGCGGGTGATCACCCTCATTGCGACTCCCCAATCGGGACCACCGTCCTGAATTCTCTTGTAGAGACCTTCTGTGTTCTCCCGGACCATGACCATGTCCATCTGCCCCTTGACATTGGGGACGCTGGGGTAGACCTTCGCTGGGCGGATATTCGCATAGAGGTTAAGCCTCTGGCGCAGTGGGATGATGACCTCCTTCGCGGTTTCGCCGACCGCGGCGAAGAGGCAAGCGTCCGACGCTTTCACGGCTTCGAAAGTCTCCTCAGTCATGGCGACGCCAGTTTTTGCTTTATACGCGTCGCCTGCGATGTACTCTGTGAAATTGAAGCCAAATTTACTTGATTTATCCTCCATTGCCTTAAGGACGGTTATAGCTGCGGACATGACCTCGGGTCCTATTCCGTCGCCGGGGATAACTGCGATCTTATATTTCGTTATTTCCTCACCATTCCTTTATGTAAGTATCAGCCTGATAAACCGTTTTAGCAGCATAGCCGCGCGCGCGAATCAATATAGCTCCCACGTTCTGATCACGAATGGGATGAAATTATTTCCATCGTACAGAAGCATCTCCACAGAAATGAAAGAATCATACGACTCCAAGTAATTATCAGTACCACTGGAGAATACCTTATACCAACCCATCTCAGGGAGCACAACGTAGAATTCGTTAAAGATATCGGGTTTCGATTCAAAGCTGGCGAGAGGAGACTTCGAGTAATTTCCTATATCATATGGCTTATCGAATATGAATATGGATACGTTCCTCGTTGACTCGTAGAGGTTAGCAGTCACCCGTAGAGTCATGTTGTCTCGGGGAGAGTAGATGTAAGCATGCTCGCTTTGATGTAAGTATCCAGAAATTGTGGTGGTTTCGTTGACCATGATCCTTGTGAATAAAGATCTGAAGGTGCCTACCAGAGATATGTGTGCTCTATCGTATCCGATTCCGAAGCTTTTTGTGATGTTTACTAATTCCCACGACTCTCGTGAGGCACTCAATGTTGATTCTAACTCGTTGATTCGTATTTGCTGATTTTGTGTGAGGGTCATCAAATCTGATAGCTTGTTGGCTTCGTCTAAGTATAGGTAGCCGAGTCCAAGTGATGATGTTAGTAGTATTGCGATTAGGGATAAGAATAGGATTTGCCTCATTTTATCTTCCCCAAGTGCTTTAACGCTGAGTAATTACTTGGCTACTTCACTTTTAACTGCACGCACTTATGGCTCGCGCGCGTGGCAGAGCGTAGGTGAGGCGATGAAGCCACACATATGCTTTTTTATTGTTTAACGCGCGCGAATTCTTTTAAAAAAATTGAGGATCTTACTTCGTGGTAAGCGTGTACTTGCAACCGAGGGGCGTGAGAGCCTCATCGATTTTCTCGACGAGGTTATTCAGCTCGTTCATCGTCGGATCCTTGAACCATTCAAAGAAGAAGTCTTGCTCGCCTATGCTCTGACCAGATTTACTAATGATCGTGCTGCATCTCTTTGTTGGAACCTCTCCAACATCATAGAAGAAAGACCTTACCTCATCATTACTGAATGATTGATTTTTAAACGAGGACGAGGCAGCCATGTGTATGTCCCATATGCAGACCTCTGGCATATTCACCGCGATCTTCTCGAGAGCTTTGATGGCCTTCAGAAGCGGAGGGCCGTAGACTTTAACGTAGCTCTTCATTCTCAGAACCTCTAACTAGCATTCAGCTGAAAATACTTATAAAGGTTATCTAATTCATACGTGCGACAGTAATTGGGGGGCCAAAGTCTTATCCCATACACATATGCAATCGGCATTTCCAGAGTATTTCTTCTGGGCAATTGAAGCACACGCACGCAATGAGTAGTCTTATCTACTGATCGAATAAACGCGGTAAACATATGCCAACCCAGCAAACACTATCAAGCGCGCGCAGTATATGACATCTGATTTTATTGACCACTCCAGTCAGGTACGAGGTAAGGAAAATTCCAAACAAGAGTATGCTAAGATACTCAAGGAATATCCCAACTTACACATGACCATTAACGATATCATCGCCGAAGATGACAAGGTCTGGGTTCTTGAGAGAAGTACGGGGACTTCCTCTTCTGGCAAGAAGATGGATGAAACATCTCTTAACATCCTCCGAATAGTCAATGGCAAGGCCGTAGAAGGCTGGGGTTGGTATTTACAAAAAACTGCTTAGCGAGAGCAGCTATGGTCTAAACTCCAACCCAAAATAGTAATATCAGTAGTGCATTAGTGGCGCGCGCTGAGTTCCATCCGATATTGCACACACATCTGTTATTCAATCAATCAAGGACATTTATTCTAAATAGTGTGCTATTGAATTGAAATAGCATTGAGCCTTATGAAGGAAGAGCTAATTGCGCCCTGCGGCATGAACTGTGCCGTTTGTAGTGGGTATCTTGCTCTAAAGAACGATGTAAAAAGCAAAGGAGTTCGAATCCCTTATTGCGCCGGTTGTAGACCTAGAGGAAAAACATGCGCTTTTCTAAAGAAGAGATGCAATCTTCTCCTAAATAACAAAGTCAGGTTCTGTTACGAATGTGAAGACTTTCCTTGTAAAAGTCTTGAAGGGATAGACACAAGGTATCGAGACAATTATCGGATGAGCATGATTGAAAATCTCAACTTCATCAAGAACAGCACCGTCTCCGAGTTCTTGAAAAAAGAGGATGAAAAATGGAGATGCCCACGGTGCGGTGGTGTAATCTGCTGTCATAATGGTCTCTGTTTTAGCTGTAGCCTAGATAAATTGAGAAGCAAGAAGAAATTATACAGGTGGGAAGATACATAAAAGTTGTGAACGCCGGGCTTACTACATAGACGCCATTATTCATGATGTAGAAGACGAGTAACTACGATAGATATTACCAAAGCTACCGGTATGAATATGGCTGTGATGAGAAGTGCGTCATGTTCGGCTACCACCTCGAAGATGATCCTGGCCATCTCAGTGATGTAAACAGCTAATATGAATATCTCCACCTTGTGGAAGATCTCCTGGAGACCCACGAGTCTAACCAGCTGTTCCTTCGAGGCTTTCTGCTCCTCCAAGGTTAGTTTCTGCTGCTGGATACTTAGATAAGTTCGGACACTCTCCATGACTGTCCCGAGCCGAGCCTTCAGAGCCTCACTCCTCACCAGGTAGTCCTCATATGTCTTCACAACTTTATCATTTACTCCCGCTTCTCCTTCGAGACTCGATGGCTCCTCGCCGAAGCTGCCCTCATTTAGCCTTCGAAATATCTCATGAATTCTGGAGACGGTTCCCTGCGCTTCAATCAGGTTCCCACGCATAGACGAGATCATGGCGGAGAGGCTTGCCTCCCTCTCCATAATGTAGCCTAGCCACGATTCTAGAGTCTCAAGCTCGACCGGCTCAGGTTTCATGAGGTTCCACAGGAATGCCTCGGTCCTCTCACTGATCTCGATTTCACCTGGTTTTAAGGCTGAGACAAAGCTTCTTGATTCCATGTTAAGCTTAGATAATCGCGCGGTGTGAATGGCAACGTCCTTAACATCATCCATGACTTTGTTAAAGCCGTTAGGTTTATTGTGGGTTGTTTTGAGGGGTGAAACGAAGTAGTGCTTAGTATATTGATCATCGTCTCTTGATTCGAGAATCGAGAATATGCATCCTCTGACGGTTCCCACGCCTAGTCTGCGTTTGCCTAGTTGCTGCGAATAGGTTTCAAGTATAGAGATAGCATTTGCTTCATCGTTCACCTCCGGCACGAAAACGGTAAAGGTTGTTAAAATATGGGATGTGAGATTAACCACTTCATCAAACTCATCGAAGAATCGAGTATAAACATCTACTATTTCCATACTTCCAAGATCGGGTGAATATTCGATTGTGGACGTTGCTAAAGCGAAGTCTCCGCGAGGCTCGACATTATAATATAATTGTCTTCGTTTTTCCTGTAATCTGATCGAGTCTCCGACCACGACCACGTTTTCATACTTTGTCTTAATGGCGTCGTGTACCAGGTTCATGAGGGCCTTAGAATCAATCTTGTGGATGACTTGCGTCCTAATTATTCTGAAAACACGTCTCTCTTCAATCGTGTCAGAGGACATCTCATTTACGCCTCAAAGTGGTAGAGGCACTCGGGATCCCCTTTGCTCTTAGCCAACAACAACTTGATCTTCATATTCGGCGTTATCATAGAGGACATCCCATAAAACATGGGCAGAGCGTAGTTGTCGTCCAGCCACTGCCAGGGTATGTTAAGTGTGAGAGCAGCCCGCATGATGGGGCAGAACCCCTTACAGCGCATCGTAATCGTGTTACCCTCTACCCTTGCGTTGGGTTCACCCTGCACCATCCTCTGGAACTCGTTCAACATGTAGGCTAAGGCTTCGAGACTTCTATCGCGGATGCCCAGCTTCTCCATCAGGGACAGCCCCATCTCACGACCGAGCTGATA
>JBGPRA010000036.1:0-14885 GCA_041489375.1 Bathyarchaeia archaeon
ACTAGCTGGGACGCCACCCGGACACTGTGTGTCCTGAAAACGCACTCATAGAAGCGCGCGCGATTCTTTACATGTTAATGTGTTCTTAATATCGATAATAGTAATCTTGGCGGGGACTACATTTTTTACATTCTTTATTAAAGAGCCGGAGAAAAAAGAAATTTAATGACCTCTTTAGCACGTGCGCGAATTATTCTTTTAGCCTGTACGCACATATCTGATTAGAATAGAGACCGCTACCAGAACCAAGACCAGAAAGAATAAGATTGCGAAAAACTGCAGCTGGTAACCAGAATAGTAACTGCTGAACCCAACCTCCACAGGCGTTTCACTAAGCAGAGACAAATTCATGGTCGTAGAGTCCCCACGATCCTTGACAAGCAAAGTCAGGGTCTGGGTCATGTTCTCCTCGTTTACGAGTGGCGGTTGTCCCGGTATCGGGCCTAAAATATAGGTACCAGTGTAGGTCACGTTGAATCTGGCCTTACCATCAGAGTCTGATTCTCCTCTCCAAATAGTTCTGTTGCCGCTTTGAAGCGCCATAGAAGCTGAAGGGAGTGGGGAGCCTCCCCGAGTAACCGACACATCGTACTGTCTCGTAACATTGTATTGCGTGTCGCGAAGCAAGTCATACTCGAAGACTTGGTCCCTATTTTGGATTGTAACCTCGCCGCGGATGTATATTAGACCATGTAGGTAGGAGGGTTCGTTCAAAAAGGAATACATTATCCAGACCCGGTCCCTGATGGTGACGTTGCTGAAATTATACTCGGTTTTGAGATTGATTGTGAAGTTTCCAAAGTCCGAGTCCGATGCTTCTACGACTCGAGTCGACCCTTCCCACCCATAATACGCTGCTGACAACCATCTACCCACCCGCGTTTCCTCAATTCCGTTGTATTCGCCTAGATTTAACTCAGCAGACCTTATATCAGACCTTTCGATGTGCAGCGTTTTGAGAGTCGCTACGGGATCGCAGTAAAACTCTCCGATGTGGCTGTCGATTATCTCCATCGTCTCAGTAGCGTCGCCTTGAACCGTTACGTTGGTTGTGCAGTTTGTGATTGAGACATTTGAGCCATCTATAATTAGTAGGGAGTTCGGGTTGGAGTCCCGAATTTCAACAGAGCTATTGTAGGCTGTGACACGGAATTCATCCAGGATGGTATTCTGAAGGGTCAAGTCACAGGGGATCCCGCCTCCATCCTTCTTACTGTTCCACGACTCCACGTTCTTTTCGAGGCTAAATCGGCAGCTGTATGAACCGTTCATGAGGTAAAACAGCATATGGTGCACAGTGGATTTTTCGACTATGCATGTCCCTGATTGTGGGATAAGTATGTCAATGGAGGAGTTTGATACTTTAACGAATACAGCCGTTTTCTGATCGATATTTAGGGTTCCTGTGAAGGAGTTGTTTACTCGGCTTAGGGATCGGTCAGATGCCATGAGCACACCCATTCTCGAGTTTCGAGCATCCAGCCTCGTATCGTTATACATGTTTATTGAGGTTAGGTAGTGATATGCCTGGTGCGCTGTGCACCAGAACTCATTAATGACCTCGGAGTCAACGAGACTTATCTGAGATCTGTCGAAGGCGTTTATCTCGGCATGATCTCCGGTAAGGTTCAACTTGGAGCGGTCGACGATGATTTGACCATTGCCTGACAGCTCGATCCATGACCCGTTGGAGAGATTGAGTAGGCTATCGGTGATTCTAAGTGTCGCGTTGTCCCGGATGAGTATGTTTCCTCTCTGTGTATAGTTCGATGAGTTGATCTCGAGTGAGTCGATGCCGGATAGGAGGATTTCTCCCTCATGTGTGATTGCGACTGTGTTTGGTTGTGCTAGTGCGATTGATGAGGAGTAAAGGGTGGAGAGGCAGATTGCGAGAGTTATCAGGATTCCCGCCTTTCTGAGTCTCAAGTGTCCTCGTATTAGTGTAGGTCGTGGTTTGGTAAAGGCTTTCACTCGCGCGCGAAGAAGGTGTATGTAGGCTATAGCCTTATCCTGAGTTCCACCTGACGCACGATAAAAAACAAACCCAATTTCTATCATCTATTTTGTTGAATCACTCTTTTTTTTCGAGTAGGCTTCCTCATCGCTCTTCATCTTCCTCCTCCAAAATGTGATGTCTGGGTGCTCCCACTCCTTACCAATTTCACGCGCAGTATAATCCATACTGCCACCATAGAGAGGCATGGTTGAACTAGGGTCGGTGTCCTCCGTGAGACTCTTACTGAGAACAGGCGGCTCTCGTCCCTCGCGGTCTGTGGAGTTCTGCTTCCTGATAAATATCCAGAGTAATGGTACGACTACTAAGGACCCTATGATGACCCAGAACACAGGTTCTACCATAAGATGAAGCCACCCTCTGTTCTTTTTATTTCGTGAAGGATTGTTTATGCCTTTAGTATATAGACTCCATAGCCTTATCCTGAGCCCCACCCGATACCAAACAGTGAAGCGGATTGATTGATTTTCAAACATCAGGAGTGTCGAATATCTCCCGAGCTTTCACGCCTAGGGCACCCATAGCTTATGACCCATTCACCAGACTGCTGAGAACAATAATAGGTTATACCGCTATGCTGACCGAAAGTAACTAGCTTAGAATCGACCTGATAACGCCACGTGAATGTCAACTCAACCTCAGCCGAGTAAGGGTCCACCTTTGTTATTCTATCGAAGAACATGTAATTCACGGGATACGCTCTAATCAATACATCGATCTCTTCCTGAGTCAAGACCCGTAAAACCACTCCCTCAATACTTGGGGGGGATCGTCAATCCCTTGAGGCTCGGCGTCTGTAGAATGAGGAGATCACCTTCGGTGACTCCGGTGCCATGTTGAAGCATCCTCTCCACGTGGTCGTTGAGGGCTAACTCGATTATGGTTTGCTTGTATGCTATCTGAGGTGACGGGTGTGGTTGGTAGAAGTATGCACCTATTGAGGTGACCGTCACCAGGTAGGCGATTAATGCCCAGATGAGTCTCCTCATTTATCCTGTTGGGTAGGGTTTTCAAGTTTATAGAGTTATTGAGCATGGTTGGAGAATAGCCTTATCCTGAGCCCCACCCGATACACAATTTCGCTGGCTGAGAGTAGGTGAGGCGATGAAGCCACGCAGTCAATAATCTTATCCTCACTTTACGCTAATCACTATATGTGATGTTTTATGGCTAAGGTGAACAGCGTACAAAGTTATACTTCTCACCAACAAACGGGACCAGGAAGATAACCTCAAAAATCGTTGAGAATATGGGACTTAAGACAAAACCCCCGATTGACCTGACCCTTTCAAGTAAGCGAAGCTCATTCAACGGAAAGATCGAGGGCGACTTGTTACTTGTTGGCACCCCAGTATACGGAGGCACAATATCTCTCCCATTCTGGGAATCGCTCAAAAAGTTAAAGGTGGAGGGAAAATGGGCTGTACCAGTAGCAGTATATGGTAACCGCTCACCCGACACGACTATCGAGGAGGTGACCAAGCTCCTCAGGGGACGCGGATTCAAGATCCTCGCAACCGCGACCTTCATCTCCAAGCACTCATTCGCGTCGAAAGAACATCCATGGGCAGTGAGTCGACCTGATGAGAAGGATATGTTGGCAGCGGAGGAGTTCGGGAGGCAGGTGGCGAAGAAGGCTAAGTCGAACCTTACGGAGATATCGGTTCCTGGGTTGTTGCTCGCTTACTCTTGGGGAATATCTGCGGGTAAGGGTTCGTCTGCTCCACAGAGTCAGATTAGTAATGCGATGGTCGAAGAGTATCCTGCTGAATATCATAAGAACGTGTTGGCGAGGGCGAAAGGGTTTTGGTGGGTTTCCCCCTCGAATAGGGACGAATGCACGAAGTGCATGAACTGCGTGAACTCTTGCCCAACAGATGCGATCGATGCTGAGACGCTTGAGATTGATGACGAGAGCTGCATCAGGTGTATGGCGTGTGTGGATGCGTGCCCCGTCGGTGTCATGAATCTGATTTATAGCGATAAGCCGACGGCTCTGGATGCATATGCGAACTTGGACAAGATTTTTGCGGTGCGTAAGGAACCAAAGTTCTTTTTATAGGATTCGCGCGCGCTTGTATAAAAGTGTTAAAAATGAGCCCTTAGACGTGTGTTGTTTTATAATAGCCATTACCAATCCTTCATGTGATTTTTAAGGTATGGAACGAGGCCGCCCTCGTTTAGGAGCTGCACCATGAAATCGGGGAAAGTTTTGATGCTGAGTTTCTCCCCGTTAACTATGATGATACCAGAAGCTGTGTCGATCTCTATCTCGTCCCCTGTCTTAGCCTTCTTAGATATACCAGGGCACTCGATAGCGGCTAAGCCAACGTTGAAGGCGTTTCTATAGAAAATTCGAGCAAAGCTCTCTGCTACGACTGCGTCGACGCCGGAGTGCTTTAGCGCGAGAGGGGCGTGCTCTCGACTCGAACCGAGGCCCATGTTCTTACCGCCAACGATGATGTCGCCCTTCCGCACATTCTTCGCGAATGCTGGGTCGATGCCCTCCATGGCATGCTTCGCCAACTCATTCAAGTCGGTCAGCTCCAAGTATCTTCCTGGAAGCATGAAGTCAGTGTTTATATTGTCGCCATAGTTCCAAACTTTACCCTTGATCTTCATTTTCCTACCTCCCTCGGGTCACTGATGACTCCAGTTAGTGCAGAAGCCGCTGCAGTCGCGGGGGAGCAAAGGTATACATATCCCTCAGTGCTCCCCTGGCGTCCCTTGAAGTTGCGGTTGCTTGTTGATAGACTAACCTCACCCGGAGCGATAACACCGTTGTTCCCGCCAAAACAGGCTCCGCAACTGGGATTGCAGACGACCCCACCCGCGTCCATGATGATCTTGATTATCCCACTGGCGTTAGCAGCGTTATATACCTCGAAGCTGGAAGGCGTCACCATCAGACGCACATCCCTACTAATCTTCCTCCCCCTAAGTATCTTCGCTGCCCGTTCAAGATCTTCGAAGCGCCCGTTAGTGCAGGAGCCTATGAAGACCTGATCGACCTTAGTGCCTGCGACCTCGGTGACTGGTTTAACGTTATCAACAGAGTGTGGGCAAGCGATCTGGGGTTCGAGTGCCGAGGCGTCGATCTCAATGGTCTCCGCATAGACAGCGTCGGGATCGGACTTTACCCTCTTGTACTTGTTCCTGACGCGGTCCTTTAGGAAGTCGTCGGTGACCTTGTCGGGTTCTACTATCCCGGTCTTTCCACCCATCTCTATCGCCATGTTGCAGAGGGTCATCCTCCCAGCCATGCTCATGGATCGGATTGTCCCACCGCCGAACTCTATCGCCATGTAGGTGGCGCCGTCGGCACCGATCTCCTTAGCTATCTTGAGGACCACATCCTTAGGCGCTACCCATTCGGGGAGCACCCCATTTACCTCGACTCGTATGGTTTCCGGAACCTTGAACCAGAGCTTCCCTGTTGCTAGTGCAGCTCCCATGTCGGTGGAGCCTACGCCTGTACCGAAGGCACCGAATGCCCCATGGGTGCATGTGTGACTGTCGGCACCGACCAGGACCATGCCGGGCCAAACGTGCCCCTTCTCTGGGAGTATCTGATGACAGACCCCCACGTTCACATCGTAGAAGAACTTGAACCCCTCACTATGCGCGATCTCCCTACACTGCTTGTGGAGGGTCGCGTTGTGAACGTTCGTAGCAGGGGATATGTGGTCATTCATGAAGATGACCTTTGACTTGTCCCAGACCTGCTTGACGCCCATTTCCTTCATCGCATTGTAAGCGAGGACAGCTGTGAGGTCAGGCGCCATAGCGATGTCTATCATCGACTTGACGATCTCGCCGGGTTCTACGCTTCTGACCCCAGCGTGCTCTGCGAGAATCTTCTGACTTACTGTTTGACCCATTACTCCTAGTCAGACTCCATCAGCCTGTTCATACCCTTGAGGATGGCTTCGACGCTCGCCATTACCGTGTCACCATTTACGCTGCTAGCGGTCACGTAACGGCCATTACGGCGCATACTGACGGTGACGTCGGCGACGGCGTTCGTGCCTCCAGTAATAGCCTTCATGTTGAACTTTTCAAGGCTCATGTCCTGGAAGCCTTTCTCAACGTTTGTTAAGGCTTTGATAGCGGCATCTATGGGTCCGTTTCCTATGCCGGCACCTGCATACTCCTTGCCGTCGATGATAAGTATCGCCGACGCGGTTGGCGTGACTGTGTTTCCCGTTACGACGACCATCTCCTTGAGCTTGACCCGTTCCTCTCCCTTAATGTTCATGATGTTCTTCGCGATAGCATATAGGTCGGTGTCTGTGACGCTTTTCCCGGAATCCCCAAGTGCCTTAACTTCAGTAGCAATCAGCTTGAGCTGATCCTTGTTGGGACTAAAGCCCATTCCCTCGACCATGGTACCGATTCCGTGTCGCCCAGCGTGCTTCCCCGCGACGATTCGCCGCTTCTTGCCCACGAACTCTGGGCTAAGTATCTCATAGTTACCGCTGTGAGCGAGGACGCCGTGAACATGTATCCCTGACTCGTGGGCAAAGGCGTTGTCTCCCACAATCGGCGTCGTCGGGGGGAGGTAGATTCCGCTATAGTGCTGGATCATCTCCGATACCTCGGCTATCTTGCTAAAGTTAATGCCTGTAGGTATTTTGTACTGGGCCTCAAGGCAGACGGCGACCTGTTCGAGACTCGCGTTACCCGCGCGCTCACCGAGACCGTTGATTGTGACGTGCGCCTGCTCCGCTCCCGCCTCGATAGCGGCAAGGGTATTAGCCACAGCTTGCCCCAAGTCGTTGTGGGCATGAGCGCTCAAAGGGGTCTTCACGTGCTTCTTCAGTTCACTGAAGAACTCGAAGGTCATGCGGGGTGTCATGACACCAACGGTGTCTGGGATGTTCAGCATCTCTGCCCCCGCGTCTTCCGCCGCCTTGCATACCTCAATGAGGTAATCCATATCAGTGCGGGTCGCGTCCTGTGGACTATACTCGACTCTGAGACCATGATCGCGAGCGTACTCTATACCTTCAATGCTCTGCCTGAGAACCTCCTCTCGGGTAGTCTTCATCATCGTCTTGATGTGGAGGTCGCTGGTGCTGATGAAAATGTGAATGTAGGGAACATCGCACCATAGGGCTTTGTCTATGTCTTCCTTTAATGGCCTAGAGAGTGTAGTGATAATACTGCTGAGACCAAGACCAACTATCCTCTTCGTCGCTTCTGCCTCGCCTTCACTGGCTATGGCAAAGCTCGCTTCGATCTTGGGTACGCCCAGCTCGTCGAGCTTGCGGGCGATCTCCACTTTCTCATCGTTCGTGTACGTTACGCCGGGTGTCTGCTCACCATCCCTCATAGAGGTGTCGAACAGGATCACCTTCTTAGGCAGATGTATTTGGCTTCGGGCCTTGAACTGGCTAAGATAGAACTCGTTACTTGGCATCTTAACACCGGTTATTGGTTTTATGTTATGAGCTGAGGCAGCGCTATTAAGCGAAATGAGCAACTCGGGTTGCGTATAGTGTCGAGCATCAATGCTTTTATCGGGCTTCGACGAGCGATTTCGTAACTTGCAGTGCCACGTCGTCCTTACGGAGAGATGCAACCTCAACTGCGGCTACTGGGGCGGAACTAGACATGTAGAGGGTATACCCTTCGACGTAGCCTACGACGTGGATGAGTTGGCCAATTTTTTGGCTCACGACCTTGAGGCGATCATTGGATTCTACGGCGGGGAACCGCTCCTCGCAGTGGATAAGATGTATGAGATAATGGATCGAGTGCCCGCTAAGGCCTTTACACTTCAGACTAATGGCACTCATCTTAACGAGGTCGACCCCGCTTACCTCAACCGACTCGACGCCGTTCTCGTTAGCATCGATGATGGCAGGGAGGTCACTGATGCGAATCGGGGAGAAGGCGTCTACGACACAGTCTTGGACAATTGCAGGACGGTGAGACGGAGAGGTTTCAAGAACGACCTAATCGCTCGAATGACCTTCAGCCGGAGGGGCAACATCTACAGAGACGTTACTCATCTCCTCAAACTCAGCGACCCTAGGTTCGACCACGTCCACTGGCAGCTTGACGTCTTCTGGAGCTTGATCAGGGACGAACACGAGGTCGAGGAGTGGCTTAACAAGTATGACGAAGGCGTCGCGAGGCTAATCCGAGACTTCGGGGTATCTCTGGGACAGGGTGTGGTTCCAGGCGTCGTGCCCTTCATACCCATCCTTCGCACCCTCATGACAGGTGAACCTGTGCCTTATATCAGATGTGGCTCGGGGAGGGACAGTTTCGCTATGATGACAAGTGGGAGGATCGACCTATGCCCCATCGCGCCTGATCTCACCTACTCTGCTGTCGGGGACATAAGGAACAACACACCTGATTCCCTGAGGGACATCCTCCCCGTAGGGGAGCCTTGTAGCCTTTGCCCTGATAAATGGGTCTGTAGAGGTCGGTGTCTATTCGCCAACAAGACCATGTTCTGGGGGAGGAAGTGGTTTGAAAGAGTCTGCGCTTCTACGCGCTGCATGATAAAGGGGCTGGAGTTGTTAGTGTTGCCAACAAGGGAACTGATTCACGAGGGGGTCCTAGGCGAAGGAGCGCTGGACTACCCGCCAATAAACAACGGATGCGAGATCATACCCTGACTATGAGGCTCATATACCGCCGACCTGTCTCCCCTTGAACTGACTTACATAGAGGTGGTAGTAAAATCCCCTCTCTGCAAGCAAGGAGTCGTGGGTTCCTCGCTCAACTATCTCACCGTCGCGTATAACTAGGACCTGGTCCGCCTTTCGAATCGTGCTGAGGCGGTGGGCGATGACGAAACTTGTCCTGCCCTCCATAAGCCTGAGGAGCGCCTCCTGTATCCTTATCTCGGTCCTGGTGTCCACGTTGCTAGTGGCCTCGTCCAAGATTAGTATCTTCGGGTCGGCGATGATCGCACGCGTTATGGCGAGGAGCTGACGCTGACCTTGGCTGAGGTTGCTACCGCGCTCTGTGAGCCTAGTCTGATACCCCTCGGGAAGACGTGTTATGAACTGATCCGCGTTTGATAGCTTCGCGGCGGCGATACAATCCTCGTTAGTCGCCTCGAGGTTACCGTAGCGGATGTTCTCCATAACAGTGTCGGCGAAGAGGAAGTTATCCTGTAGGACAGTTCCGAGTTGCTTTCTCAGACTTTCCCGGGTTACGTCCCTTATATCGACCCCGTCTATCCTGATTGAGCCGCCTTGGATGTCGTAAAATCTACTTAGAACATTAACCATCGTTGTCTTCCCGGCTCCCGTCGGTCCGACAAGGGCCATCAGTTGACCAGGCTCTGCGTGGAAGCTCATGTTCTTGAGGATCGGTGTCTTACCGTCGTAGCTGAAGTCGACGTTGTCGAAGACAATATCCCCCTTTATCTCCTCGAGTGGCTTCGCTCCAGGCTTGTCGTTTATTTCTGGTTTCTCGTCGATGGTCTCGAAGATACGCTCTCCTCCTGCGAGTGCGGATTGGATGGTGTTGTAGAGGTTTGCTAGTTGTTGTAGTGGCTGTGAGAAGTTTCGGGCGTAGAAAATGAAGCTGGTTATCACGCCTATAGAGACCATACCTTGTACAGCCATCCAGCCTCCTAGTCCAGCAACAACTGCTATGGCAATGCTACCCATTATATTCATAATGGGCATAATGACGAACGCGTAGCTGTTCGCCTGAGTGGCTATCTTCCTGACCGACTCGTTCGTTTCGTCAAATTCCTTCATGACGCGGTCTTGACTACTGAATGCTAGTACGACCCGCTCACCACTGATGGTCTCCTCCATGGTGCTATTCAGTCTACCAAGATCTTTCTGGAGACCCCTGAACCCTGCGAGTGTTTTTCCTCCGATGAAGAGCGTGACGAATATCATCAGCGGGAAAACGAGCAGAGTACCCAAGGCTAGCCAAGTATTTAGGAGGAACATGACTATCAATACTCCAATTATCGAGAGAAAGCTCGATATCAGCTGAGTAATGCTCTGACTGAGGGCCTGGTTGATAGCATCTATGTCATTCGTTAGCCTGCTCATCAACTCCCCCTGTGTACGTTTGTCGAAGAAGCTTAGACTGAGGGTTTGGAGATGCTCAAAGAGCTCCTTTCTTAGCTGTTTGAGCACTTTCTGGGAAATTCTCGCCATGAGTATTGCCTGAAGCGTGTTCGATACATAGCCAAAGAGGTATACGATCAGTAGTATGATCACTATGCCGTAAAGTCCGGGCACATTACTGGTTCGGATGTATTGATCTATGGCGACGCCGACGAAATATGGACCTAAAAGTGAGGCAACTGTTCCGAGCACAACAAATGCTCCTATCAGCGCGAGCTGGAACTTGAAAGCAAGGAGGTAGCGCGCTAGTCTTGCGAGAGTCACACCTGGGTTTTTAGCCCTGGCTACTCCCCTGGCGAAGCCTCCGACTGGTCCTCCAGCGCCCCCGGGACCCCCGCCTGGTCGACCAGACTGAGGTTGATGGCTCATAGCCTAATGCCTCCGCCTAGCTGGGAGTCGTAGATCTCCCTATAGATCGGGCTCGTCCTTATCAGCTCCTCATGATTCCCTTCGGCGGCTACGCGGCCCTTATCGAGGACCACTATCTTATCAGCTTTGAGGACTGTGCTGATTCTCTGCGCGATTATGAAGCTCGTCCTGTTCTCCATGATCCTGTCCAGCTGTTCCTGTATCTTCGCCTCGGTCTCTACGTCTACAGAGCTGGTGCTGTCGTCGAGTATGAGTATCACGGGTTGAACGAGAAGAGCCCGAGCTATGCTTATCCTCTGCTTCTGACCACCTGAGAGGCCGGCGCCCCTCTCTCCGACATCGGTATCGTATCCATTGGGAAAACTCATGATGAAATCATGGGCCTGTGCCGCCTTTGCGGCGACTACGACCTCCTTCTCGGAGGCGTCCGGCTTCCCATATCGTATGTTATCTCGGATGGTTCCGCTGAAGAGAATTGCCTCCTGGAGCGCGACTCCTATGTTTGATCGTAGGGACTCGATTGTAACATCCCTTACGTCGACGCCGTCCACAGTTAGTCTACCCTTCGTCACATCGTAGAATCTTGGGATCAGGTCAATCATTGTTGACTTTCCAGAGCCCGTGGCGCCGAGGATGGCGATAGTCTGCCCGGGCTCCGTCACGAGGTTGATATTCTGGAGAACAGGCTCGTTAAGATCACCCGAGTAACTGAATGAGACGTCCTCGAAGGCGACTCTCCCCTTCACATTGGTTAGTTGTTTAGCTTCAGGCTTGTTCTTCACAAGTGGCTCTGAGTCGATAATCTCGTAGATGCGCTGTGCGGAGGCGTTAGCGGCGGAGAGCTGGCTCGCCATCATCGCGAGGAAGAGCAGCGGCATTATGGCTGTTAAGAGGTAGTTAGCGAAGGCAAGGACATCTCCCACGCTAAACCTCCCCCCAATTACCTCGATTCCCCCAAACCAAACGACACCGAGGAGGCTGAAGTTGATGATTAGCTGCATCGTGGGGAATAGTATGGCGAAGATAGTGAGCACTTTCGTCGATTGCTTAGTTAGGTCGGTGTTAGCATTCTCGAATCGTTGAGCCTCGTGATCCTGTCTTACAAAAGCTTTCACGACTCTGACGCCTGCGAGGTTCTCCTGCAGTACCGTGTTGAGCTTGTCGAGCCTCCTCTGAACACCTAGAAACATTGGCTGGGCTTTCCAGACGAAGACGGCTGCGAGGAGAAGGGTGAAGGGAAGAAGCAGAAGTACTATTTTTGCGAGCTCCGCGTTGATTAGGAACATAAGGGTGATGCTGCCCACGATCATTATTGGGGCACGGATGAACATCCTCAACCCCATCATGACCATCATCTGGACGGAGTTGATGTCGCTCGTTAGGCGGACTATGAGTTGCCCTGTCTGGAACTTGTCCAGGTTACCGAAGCTGAACTTTTGTATCCTATGAAATGCTGCGCTCCTAACGTCAGCGGCGAAACTCTGTGCCACCCTGACGGCGAGGAATGTATTACCAATCGACACCGCGGCCTCGAAGAAGGCTAATCCGATCATAAGCGCAGCCGTGGTTGCTATAAACGGTAAATCCTTTGGGATTATTCCCAAATCGATTATGCGCTGTATCAGGGTAGGGATGGTTAAATCAGCCGCTATTGAGGCGAGTAAAAGTACCACGGATAAAGCGGCTGTGCGTACATAGGGCCTTATGTAACCCATTACACGAATGAGAGGACTGGCCAAATCTATGCCTCCAACTCTGATTTATTGATACTTGTTTTGATAACTTTCACTGTTTCTTCATCTCTTGAATTTTAGTTAGTATTACTCTAATGTTCTCTAAAGATGTGTAGAGGGTGTCCATCTCAGCCTGAGTAAGAATGGAGAGCTTGGTCCTCATTGATTCCCTTGCCTCTTTCCAACAATCCTGCATAAACTTCTTCCCCCAGGGTGTGAGACTGACCTCGATTATTCTACGGTCCTTCGAGTCAGTCTTCCTCTCGACCTTCTTCTCTTCAATTAGTTTGTCTATTATAGCAGTCATGTTGGGCTTTGATATACCGAGCCAATGTCCAATACGGCTCATAGGGAGAGGACCGTGCCTCATTAGTGTCCCCATGACCTTAAACTCGGAGCTCATTGGGTTGTGGCTGAGGTTGTCCACCTTCAATATTGTGCGGTGGAAGAGGGGGATGATAGTGTAGATATCGTTGAGCATACGGTCTATCTTTTCCCTCGTCGAGACTTCACCCATTTTTCGTTCACTAGTAAAACAGTTAAGTTATATAACCATTATATAAATGTACCTTCTCCCCGGGACGGTGAGATTTAAAGCTACCCGATCCACTTCAAAAGAGTTAGGTGTGATGAATGAAGATAATCGCGATACAGTCAAGTCCGAACAGTGATGGCTTGACGGCTAAGACAGCGAAGATAGTACTCCGAGGCGCTGAGGCGGAGGGGGCCTCGAATGAGCTTGTGAACCTTAACGAGGTTACAATCAAGCCCTGCGTAGCCTGCGATGGGGGCTGGGGAGAGTGCCGTAGGGAGGGAACCTGCATCATTGACGATGAATTCCAGTCTCTCCGCGACAAGATACACGCCGCGGACGCCACCGTCTTCGCCACCCCTGTTTATTGGGGGGACTTGAGTGAGTCCGCCAAGATCTTTCTTGATAGGCTCCGCCGCTGCGAGGTCAAGGGGGATTTCAAGGCTCTCAATGGTAAGGTCGCCCTAGGCATAGCATCGGCTGGAGGTAGTGGCAACGGTTGCGTTAAAGCCCTACTCCACCTCGAAGACTACATCAAGCGCGTCGGCTTCACCGTCTTCGACCTAGTCACCGTGACCCAGGTATCTAAAGAGCATAAGTTGGAGATGCTCGAGAAAGCGGGGCATAGACTAGCGAAAATGAAGTAACCGCCACGCGATCTGAGCCAATTATAAACAAGCGTGATACTCGTGTTTAGAAAAAAGGGTACCTTATCTCTAAAAATGAACTAAGTCGTGTACTTCTTCTCGCTAAGGTACCTGTCCCTATGGTCGGGAAGGACCGTGACAACGCGCTTGCCCTTGCCCAAATTCTCAGCAACTTTGATAGAGTAGTAAACGTTAGCACCTGCGGAGATACCGCAGAAGAGACCCTCCTCCCTGACGAGTCGATCGGAAATACTAATCGCGTCCTCATTGGTGACCTTAACGACCTCGTCTATAAGGCCGCTCTCCATCATCTCCTCAATTATACCTCCGGCTATTTCTTTACTCACACCCGGTGGAGAAGTGATTCCGTCGCTAATTGCATATTTAGCTGAGGAAGGCTCCAAGCCGATCACCTTACACTTAGAGAGCTTAGCTTTCAGCGCTTTAGCAACACCATATAGGGTTCCGCCTACGCCTATACTCGCGACGAAGGCGTCCACTTTCCCATTCATCTGTTCGAGGATCTCAGTGCCTGTGACAATGTGTGCTTTCCAGTTGGCTGGGTTGCTGAACTGGCGCGCCCACCAGATCTTTGGGTTACTCTTTTCGAGTTCCAGGCACTTCTTCCTCGAGGCGAACTCGACCTCGGCACCCGCGACGCTGCCCTTTGAGTCCAAGCCCTCAATCTTAATCTCATGGACCTTGGCGCCATAACTCTCCATTATCTTGATTCTCTCACGGGTCATCCCCTCTGGCATGTAGATCTCGACCTTGTAGCCGAGGCGGGTACCGACAAAGCTTAGGGCGGTTCCGGTGTTTCCTGTTGATGCCTCGATGATGGTATAGCCGGGCTTGAGCTTACCATCTGCCTCTGCGGTACGGATCATCTCGAGGGCAATCCGATCCTTGTAGCTGCCACTTGGGTTAAGGTACTCGAGCTTCGTGAAGATGTCTGCACCGTTCTTTGGAGCTAATTTCTGGAGCTTGACCATCGGGGTGTTTCCGATGACCTCTAGAATACTGTCTACAGCCTTAGGAGCCATAGATTAGAATAGTCTGTGTGGGGCTGAAAATTGTTTCCCCTTACTTTTTCAGATTCTTAACGAGTCTGCCGACGCGCTCACCGAGTTTCCTACAGGCTTCTAGGGCTGAATCGTTCGGTGAACCAACAGAAGCCGCACCATAGTGGCTGCCAGCCGAGGAACCCTGTATCACCATGCCATGGACGAGCAGCATCTCGTTCAAGGCAATGATAGTGGTCTCAGCGCCGGTGTGGGTGCCACCTGCACTGGCGAAGCTGCCCCCCACCATACCGTCGAACTTACCGTGGTACTTTACGGACTCATCTATGAACTTCTTTATCTTCCAGCTGGGGAGGCCGTAGTAAACCGGTGACCCGAGTATGAGTCCTTGATATTGCGGTATCTCATCTACGGAGACCTCATTGACGTGCTTCAGAACTGACTCTACGCC
>JBGPRA010000037.1:0-14533 GCA_041489375.1 Bathyarchaeia archaeon
AGCTGCTCTCCCCTTCACCTTTATATCATAGAGAACCTTCCCCGTGAGACCAAGAGGGATGGGCTTAGTCTCGTCGCCGCAGTAGCTATATGTAAGTACGACAGCGTCGAGGGTCCTCCACTTCTCCTCCTTCATCATTGCGCGCGCGCTTGAGGACGCCGTAGAGGTTGGGTCTCTTCGCTTCGACGTACTGGAGTTCGGTAGTAAGGCCATACGATTCAAGCTTCTCCTTGACGTAAATAGTCAGTGCCTCCTCTTCTCCCGTAACACTTGGAATGCCGATCATCTCCTCAGTCAGCTTGATAGTATAGGAGTCGTCGAGCCGCCGGAGAATGTCCTCGATCATATGTTGAAAATAGGCGAGTTTGAGAAATAAACTAAGCTGCTATGATAGAACTTTTTTTGCGGAAGAGTAGGGGAAAAAGTAAAAAAACATTTTTTTAATTATTGAGAAATGCATCGGCGACCTTGACATACATCTGGCTTATCTTAGGTAGCCAAGTGAGGTCAACGTACTCGTTCTTCTCATGAGTGCCGCCTCCAATCTTCGGGTCTGAGGAACCCCTAGCAGGGCCAAGATGTAGGCAGGGGATCTTACCCACGCCGGCGAAGGTGTTCGCGTCAGTGATACCATAAGCGTACTGGTAGACAGGGGGCTTCCCCATTACGTCCCTGTAAACTGGGTCAAAGGCCTTGATTATCGGGTCATCCTTCGACATGACATAAGCCTCGTATTGGGGAGGTTTCGTCTTTACATCAACGGTGCTCTTGAGTCCGAGGCTCTTAACTAGGTGCTCCATATCGGCTATGGTTGATTCTGTGGTTTCGCCTGGGACAATGAGTCTGTTAACCTCGAAGTGCGCGGAGGCTGGGATGACGACGCTATAAAGCTTGTATCCTCCCTCGAACTTGAGAGTACAATAGTTGCCCTTACCGAAATCTTGATGGTTTAGGAAACTAAGCTTGTCAAGATTCGCTACGATCTTTGCGGCTTCCTCGACAGCGTTTACTCCTAAGTGTGGGCGGAAACCGTGAGCAGCTTTCCCGTGGACGGTGACATCGTAGAGTATCTTGCCTGTGATTCCTAAGGGCATGGGCTTCGACTCGTCGCAGGGGTATGGCTCAGCGAGGACAATCCCATCCACCTTAGCGAAATCCGTCTTTAGCATCGCTTTGGCTCCTTCACCGTATGCTTCCTCATCTATGACAGCGCTGATGCTGAGCTCGCCTTTGATCTTATGGCCAGAGTCTTGGATAGCCTTGAACATGGTGAGGATGCATGCGAAGCCGGCCTTCATATCACAGCTGCCTAGTCCGATTAAGTGGTCTCCCTTCTTCACTGGTTTGAAAGGGTTGGTCTGCCATCCTTCGACAACGGGGATGGTGTCTAGGTGACCGTTATAGTTGAGCCTCTTCCCCGGTTTGTCCCACTTGATTCGGGCATATACGTTCGGCCGCCCTGGCTCAACCAGTTGAGTTTCTGTCTTAAGACCCAGTGCCTCTAGTTCAGCTTTGATATACTCAGCGAGTTCCCCCTCCATTCCAACAACGGAGTTGATCCTAATCATCTCCTCAAGCTTACGGAGGCTGTAAGTGTGGTCGATACTCTTCACGGCGTCGTCGATCATTACTGTCGCAGCGGTAATCACTGTGATACCTGTATAAGACTTATCACGCGCGCGAATCTGAGCTATAATTATTTGTAGATGCTACACACGCGCGACTATTCTTTATGCCCCACGATGATGCAGCTAAATATCAAATATTAGGTCAGTTCGAGTTCTGTGGGATCTGACTTGAAGCTCGTCACGTTCAAGGTTCACACCGAGCGCAGACTCGGTGCAGTCGTGAAGGATGGAATCGTAGACCTCAACTCCGCATACGCCGCCTATCTGAAAGAAGGGGGCGAAACCTATCCCAAGCGCATCGCCTCAGCCCTTATACCGCCAGACATGGTCGGCTTCCTAGAAGGAGGGGAGAAGGCGAGGAAAGAAGCAGAGAAGATCATAAAGTGGGTCGCGAAGAAAGCGAGTGCAATCGGAGTCGACGGGGAGAAGCTCGTCTTAGGCACTGAGGCACGAATCCAAGCACCCATTTCCTACCCTGGGAAGATCTACTGCACAGCCGTAAACTACTACGACCACGCAACAGAACGCATGGCTAAGGACCCTGATGCTAGAAAGAAGGAAATCGCCCGCCTCAAGAGCCTAAACCTAAAGGTCGCCGACTGCTTCCAGAAGCAGCCAAGCCTCATAATAGGCACAGGTGACCCTATAATTAAACCAAAAGTCTCCAAACAACTTGACTACGAAAACGAGCTAACAGTAGTCCTCGGTAAGAAGTGCAAAGACGTGAAACCCGAGGAGGCCTACGCCTATATTGCTGGATACACAATCCTCATCGATGTGAGCTTCCGCGACCAGGGTTTCCCGAAAGACGTTGATTTCCGCCTCTATCAAGGAGACATCAACTGGACGAAGGGTAAGGGCATGGATAACGCTGCACCTATGGGTCCTACAATCGTCACAGCCGACGAGATACCTGACCCCTACAAGGTGCCCCTTAAGTTGGTGACTCGTGTAAATGGCCAAGTTCGTCAGAATGGTACTATAGAAGATATGATAATTAAAATCCCAGACTTAGTCAGCTACATGAGCAGGGGGACGACTCTCAACCCTGGCGATGTCATTGCCACCGGCACATGCGCAGGGGTCGCTGCGAGCTGGGGCCCTGAGGGTTTCCTGAACGTTGGCGATGTGCTAGAGTGTGAAATCCAGCCTATTGGCGTGATGAAGCACACCGTTGTCGAGGATAAGGGTCCAATCTAAAACAGGATTCTAAACATACCTAGCAGTGGCTTTTTCTATTCATGTTATTCGAGGTAGATGCCCTTGACTATGTAGTCGGATGCATCACGCTTGAAGCCAAAGTTGGCGAGGGTCTCCCCAACTTTTATTGCTGTTGCATCATGGAAGCAGCTTAGCAGTGGGATTCCCTTCTCCGCAGCCTTCCAAATAGCGAAGCGGATGCAGGCATCTGCGTCGCCTCCCCATACACCTATGTGTAAAGCCTGCTCGGGTATAAATCGAGCACCAAGAGTAACAACGCTTCTTGTTTTCTTATCCTTGTATACCATCCCAAGCTTCGTCATGTACTCACATAGGGCGGGACTGAATCGATAGAAGGTTCGATTCATTACAAGCCAGCCAAACCAATCGTCTTTAAGTGGCATGAGGAGATCATTCGCCTCTTTGGGGTCGTGAACTCTTGTAAAACCTCCAATTTCACCCATCATGAGTGTGGAGGGGCGGGTGTTGCCTTTGAAGGTACCCTGTAGCCTAAGACCATACCTCTCAGCCAGGCCACTGCTTACAACGTTTGTGACGCCCGTGTACATCCTCATCTCCTTGACCCCCTGAGCGCGGGCGAGCTCAAGCCAATGTTCGTAGAGACGCTTACCGAGCCCCAGTTCTTGTTTCTCAGGGATTACACGGAGGGCCTCCAACCAGACTGTGTCATCGGGTAAGACCGTGTACTTACCGCAGGCGACAAGTTCCCCATCGACCTCCTCGACGCTGAACTCACCGACCATATCGGAGGCGAACATTTCGAAAACCTTTGGCAGATACCTGAGATTGGGTGTCGACTTCGACTCTACCCAAACAACCTTCTCCTTGTCCTCAGGCTCTGCTCTACGTAGTACGAATTCCATATAGCCACCGATTTGTAGCTCGATCCAGGCTTGTTAGTGTAAAACGTTTCGGTTAAGAGGAGTTATGAGAGTTACTCGATCCATTGAGCAGCCTGTATTAACTATCTTCGCTTTTCTCAATCTGTTTAAGCTGAGACTTATACATATCCAAAAGCTCAGTGATAGTTGTGGCCTCCTCTGCTGATTTGTCATCGCGCCACCTTTGGAATCTGGGGAAACGCACCGCTAGCCCCGCCCCCCTCCTGACAGCATTAAAACCTGCGGTATGGATGGGGCTTAAGGTTAACTCGTCACCGAGGACCTCCATCACCTTCTCAGGGATAAACCAAATATCAGACTTGAGGAGGCTATCGACCAGAGGGTGTTTCCCTTCATGACGAAGAGGTTCAAGGTACTTGGGTAGCGTAGCGAGGACCTCATCGGTGAAGCCCGAACCTACCTTACATACGGTCCTATAAACGTCTGCGTCATGATCATAGGCAGCTCCGAGTAGAGCACCGTAGCTACCAGCGCGCCTCCCCATACCATAAAATGCCCCGACAACCACGAGATCTACTGGGTCAGACATCTTACTCTGATAACTCCGTTTCAGCTTGACCCAGAGCCAACTCCGAGCACCAGCTCTGTAGATAGAATCGTCAGCAAGACTTTTGCATACAAGCCCCTCTGTTCCTTCTGCGATCGCCTGCTCGAAGAATCTTTCAAGCTCCCTGGGATCATCAGTCTCAATGCTGTCAACTCTGTGAAAGCGATCTGATTCCTCTAAAATCTCTTTTAACTTTGCCTTCCTTCTGGGGTAGGGCTTGAGTGTATAATCCTCGCCTTCAGCGTATAGGCAGTCGAAGAGGAATATCGTAATTGGGAGCCGTTCCATAGCCTCTTGAATCCCGTGCTTACGGCGCCTCTGCATCAGGGTCTGGAAGGGGCGCATCTCCCCCGTGTCGGGGTCGATAGCGACTACCTCACCCTCGACGATGGCACTCCTAACAGTGATCTGCCTCTGAGCCATCTTAACAGCATCAGGATACATGCGAGTGATATTCTCAAGACGCCTACTGAAGATCTGAACCATCTCGCCCTCTTTATGTATCTGGAGACGCTCACCGTCAAGCTTATACTCCGCGGATAATCTGCCCAGCTTCTCCACGATGTCATCTGCAGTACTGAGCCGCTGAGCCGCCATCGCCATTATTGGTTTGCCAACCGTGATCTTGAAGTGCTTAATGGCCTCAATCCCTTTCCCCGAGAGAGTCTCCGCCACATCTCCAAGATCGCTGCTGAGGTAGTACGCTCTTTCGAGTATCTCACGAGTCTCCTTTGAGCCGGTCTTAGCGATGGCTAAGGCATCGAGGATAGTCATGTCCCCAATACCTAAGCGTAGGGCACCAACGACAGTGCGAGCTAGGTACCGGGCAGCAGTCGGCGAGGCATTCACTATGAGTTTAACAAGCCTATCGATCTTACGGGAGGCACTTCCCTGCCCTGACTCATTGGCTATTACGTCGAGCGTTGTGTAGACATCTGATACAGTTGGTTTCTTCCCACCGAAGCTGGCTATTTTCTTTTGTTTTAACGCTGCTTCTGCGGCGTGACCTATGTCCCCCATTTCGGCTACAAGTTGCTCAACTTTTGCCTTTTGCAGCCCAGTAGCCTTGACTATTGCATCAATGACGGTCTTCTCCGCCATTCCGATCTCTGGCTCACCTGTCCAGTCAGGGTGTATCTTCCCCTGTGTGAGGTAGATTACTTCTGCCATCTCCTCTGGCTCAGCCTCACGAAAAATCTGTGCCAGTATATCAGTCATCTCAAGGCGCTTAGTAGTCGCCTCCAGTTTGACATAGGTCTCCACGAGGGTGTCGTAGAGCATTAGGATCGTTGAAGGAGTAGATGAAGGCGATTAAAACTATGCGCCTAGACAGTATATGTACTCGAACTACGCTTCCCTATCGACTCGTACTCCTCGAATGCGTCTATGAGGCAGTATTGCCCAGCTTTCTCCGTAAACAGGTCGAATACATACTTGGTTCCTTTCTCAGCCTCTATCATGGTGAGAAGATTAGGGGGGAAGAAGTTAATGGACATCTGGTTCCATATCATATCGAGTTTTGGTACACTAGCGTAACGTAAGGCAATGTAACTCCTGAAGTGGGTCACCATATCAACGTAATGAGCGGCGTTAAGGTTAGCTAATTCATCTTTGGTTTTAATATAGTCGGTTCCATCGTCACTTCGGATGAATTCGAGGGCCTTCTCTAACTTGTCACTATGATCCTTTAGCATATGCTTATGTGTAGCTCTCTGGAGGGTGTCTCCTCCTATCCAGTCGTCTGCGTGGAGAACCTCGTGGACAGCTGTGTAGAGGGATAGCGTAGAAGCGAGCTCAGGGATGTCTAATGGTTTATCACTGAAGGGAAGGTCTTTGTCAAGCATGATCGTAGAGGGGGGAGTGAAGCAACCGAAGTCCATGCCATATTGGCAGCTCCGAATTGTAGCAAGCGAGTTGGCTAGGAACTCTCCCTCGCGGAGTCTTTCCCTGGTCTCATTGATGTTTGGCCCGATAGGGAGACAAAGCTTGAGCTGAGCTTCATTGATTAACTCAACGGAGCCTACAACTAGCTTGCGCACATCCTCGTGTGTAAGCTGCCTCCGCTCGAGATACATCTTTTCAAAGGAACGGAGGCCCACTTAAAAGCGCGTTGGTGTAATTATTCTATAAACAAATTGTAATACTCCATTTGTGACGTCGTCACTACCATATGTAAGAAGATTCAAAAGCCCTATGAGGTATAAGGCTCAGATTCAACTAATCTTCGTCACACTGCTAATATGCTTTAGCCGAGCCGAAGACCCAAGATTCATAGAGTAGGTTTAATGTATGAGTCGTTGATGAACATAGAAGACTATCTCAAAGAAAATCATATCTGGCACCGATTCATAGAAAAGCAAGAGACTATACACACAGCCGACGCCTCCCACGCGACCGGGATAGAGCTGCATAAGATAACCAAAAACCTCGTCGCAATAACAGACACAGGTGAACACGTAATTCTTATAGTACCCGGCGACAGGAGAGTGAACCTCAAGGAAGCCGCGAAAGCTCTTGGGGTAAAAAACCTTAAACTTATGCCATTTGACCAATCTGAGCAAATAAGCGGATACCCACCAGGGGGTACACCAAGCCTCGGCTTCAAAACAAAGGTGAGAGTAGTAGTGGACAAGGCGTTGGAGGGCTTCGAAACGTTCTATTGTGGTGGTGGGAGCAGAGATCGGCTACTTGAAATAAGATTCGTGGATGTAGTTCGGTTTAATGATTCCCTAGTAGCAACGGTAAGCAACTAAAGACGAAGGCCTTTATATGTAGGTCTTCCATCAATGTATACGACTCCATTATTGAGGGCGAATCTACCTTCACCTATCATCTGTAGCGTCATTGGATAGATGACCCAGTCCCCCTCCCTTTTAAGATGGTCTTGATGTTCCTCCACAATCACCTTTAACAGCTCCTTGTCACTACGGAGCTTATCAAGGTCAGCCCCTTTTGGAAGCTTAACGATTATAGGTTTGGATACAATGAGAATCTCGCCATTATCGACCTTCTCTCTTACGATGTGGGTGGTTGAACGAATCTCCTTCTCACCGCCAAGGATGGCGTCTCTCACAGTATGTATACCTACATACTTCCTCTCACTGAGAGTTAATATTGTCAGATCGGCTGGGTGGACGTTGATAATCTTACCCTCATAACGGTCTAGAAAGGGTTTTGTCGTTATACTCATGTACCCAGCAAGAGCGATAAGGTCAATTCTATGCTTCTCGATGGTGGAGATAATTAGATTATCAAAGTCGGGTCGGAGACTTAGTTCCTTCTTTGAGGAGTAGCCTCGAGAGTTGTAAAAATCCATAATGTCAATGCATTCGTATGATATCCCAAACTCTTTTGCGATATCAAGTGCTCTGCAGGTCTTCTTCCCCTCTTTATCGAAAGTTTCGTCTTTGACGTCTGTGAATATCAACTCGACCCTATAACTCGAGCCATGTTCCTGGCTGCGTTCAATGACCTTCCTCGCATTAGTACCCGAGCCCGACATAAAACAGGCGACTCTCATTAGTCGACTAGGGGAAGGACGGTAAATAGGGATGGAGACCATGCTGATAGTTTCGGGTGTTTCAAACATAAACCTGCTGGGACACTTTCAGAGATCCCTCCCATAGGAGACTGCGACTCATTTATAATCAGTCTCCGTTAGTGTGGATACGAAAAAAGAGATGTTACATGAGACTATTGACGATATTCAAGACGATAAAGTATTTGATGAAGAATCACCACTCGTAATTTGTGAAGGTTGTAGGAAACTAGTGCCAAGAACCAACCTTTGTCTATACTGTGGTGCGCCTATCCAGTTTAAGAAGAACCTCGCCTCCTAACCTTTTATGTAAGCGAGCATAACTCACTACGAATATTATGGTAAACAATCCTGAGCACGTATTCATCTCCATAGATATGGAGGGCATATCGGGAGTAGTCGACTGGACACACGTCGATAGCAACCATGCTGAATAAAGCCATTATAGAAAGATGATGGTTGGAGATCTTAATGCAGCCATAGAGGGCGCTCTTGCAGCGGGAGTAAAGGAGATTGTTGTTAACGACTCTCACGGAGGCATGAGAAACCTACAACCTGAGGAGGTCAATGAAGCGGCTTACCTAATCAGAGGGAGCCCCAAACCCAATAGTATGATGGAAGGAATAGATGATGGCCACTACGATGCTGCATTATTCGTTGGCTATCACTCAATGAATGGTACGGAGGGAGGGATTCTTGCTCATACTATCTCAGGAAGTACAGTCGATGCCGTCATAATTAATGGGAGGGAAACTGGTGAGTTCGGAATGAACGCTGCACTCGCGGGGTGGCACGGTGTGCCTTCAGTCTTCCTTGCTGGCGATGCAGCAGCTACTTCCGAAGCGGAGAGCTTTGTTCCCGACATCACTACTGCTACTATCAAGTGGGCCATCGGAAGGTACTCGGCAAAGTGCCTTCATCCTAATAAAAGTCATGCCCTCATAAAACAAAAAGCAAAAGAGGCCTTAGAGAATTTAGAAAAGATCAAAGCCTATTGGGTCAACGAACCCGTCGAAGTAAAGATGAAGTGGATCACAACTACAATGGCAGACGTCGTCAGCGTTCTTCCGTACATGGAGCGTATCGATGGTAAGACGACGATCTGCACCTTCGACGACTATCCAAGCGCCCTTCGTGGACTTCGCGCCTCAATCACATTAGCGGGCACCGCTGAGAAACGATAACTGGATTTGGTGTACATGAATCTCTCCTTCTACAGCGCGCGCTCACGGTAGTTTTATCACTCGAGCAAATAGCCTCAGACTATGGGTCACCGGGTCGTTCTGGTGGGCGCTGGTAGTGCTGTATTCGGGTACAACTCTGTCCTAGACGCGGTCAACCTATGTGGTCTGAGGGGAATGAACCTCGTTCTTCACGATATCGATGAAGGACGTCTCCGGTCTATGGCGGCGCTTGCTATGAGAATGGATGAGGAAGCGGGTGCTGGTTTAGAGATAGAGGCAACGACAGATAGGCGTGGTGCCCTCGACGGTGCTGACTTCATAGTCGTTAGTATAGCCGTTGACAGGATGCGCCGCTGGAGGATTGACTGGGAAGTCCCCTTCAGACACGGGATAAAACAGGTTATTGGGGAGAACGGGGGCCCTGGTGGCCTCTTCCACACGATGAGGATGGTGCCACCCATACTTGATATCTGCCACGACGTCGAGCTGCGTTGTCCCGATGCTCTCTTACTTAACTACACGAACCCCGTCCCTCGACTCTGCCTAGCTATGAGTAGGTATACGAACGTTAAAGCCGTAGGACTCTGCCATGAGGTGGAGCATGAGCTGAGGCGCTTAGCCCCTATAATCGGTGTCCCTACTCAACTCCTTGACGCCACAAGCATCGGATTGAACCACTTCAGCTGGTTTAAAGAACTTAGGCTTAAGAACGGTGATGATGCATACCCCCTTCTTGATAAAGGGCTGAAAGACGTTAAGGGCTTCCAGCCTCTCTGCAGGGCTCTCTACAAGAGGTTCGGTCTCTACCCGAGCACCGACGACAACCACGCGGGGGAGTATTTAGCATACGCCTGGGAAGCCTGTCCACCACAGGATAGAGGGTTCAACTGGATAGACAGGATGGAAGTCGAGGGACAAAGAGCGTGGGAGAGAATCAACCGCCTCATCAAGGGAAAAGAAAAACTCGACATCAAGGATAAGCTCTCAGGGGAGGGAGCCATGAGGATCATCGAGGGGACAATCAATAACTCAGGTCACGCTGAACTACAAATTAACCTCCCCAATAAGGGGCAGGTACCCAACCTTCTTCCCGACGCAATAGTTGAGACCCCCGCCATCATCAATAGAAGCGGCGTCCACCCCATCCAGGTTGGTGAGCTTCCCCCCGGCCTTGCTGCCATTTGTAACATCCAGATACTCGTACAAAGCCTCGCCGTCGAAGCAGCCGTATATGGAGACAGGAAGAAGGCCATGCAAGCGATGCTTGCTGATCCCGTCGTTCAGGACAATGTCGCAGCCGAGAAGGCCTTTAAGGAACTCTTTGATGCTCATCGGGACCTTCTCCCCCAGTTCAAGGAGGCTCAATGATGCACCTAGTATTCGTGGGCGCTCACCCCGACGACGAGACATATGCGAGTGGCACAATCGCTAAGCACGTCGTCGATGGAGGAAGAGCGACGATCGTGGTAGCCACACGCGGGGGAAATGGTCATTGGGTGATATCCTCGGAGGAGCTATGTAAGCTTAGGACCCTAGAAATGGAAGAGGCAGCGAAGACTCTGGGTGCAGACCTCGTCTGGCTCAACTATGAGGATGCATCAGTTCCAGCTGGTGATGAGCTAAAGGACACATTAATCGAAGTCTACAGGAAGCTCAAACCAGATATCGTTATAACCTTGCACCCTCTTGTCTGGCGCGACGATCATCGCCGCATTGGACTAGCCGCTAGTGACGCAACATTGAAGGCGAGTCTCCCACTACACAAGACCAACTACCCCTATCACAGACCGGAACCCGAGGTATATTTCTTCGGTGAGACCATGGCTCCAATAGAGCCCGACGCATACGTCGATGTAACCACCCAGATGGAGGTAAAGCATCAAGTCTTCCTATGCCATCGGAGCCAATGGGTGAGCTTGGAGATAGACGGGCCAACTGATCCTAACCACGCTGAGTCAATATGGGGCAGACTCAGGGAAAACTTCGCAAAGAATGGCTCAAAGTGTGGCGTCAGCTATGCTGAAGCCTTCATTGGCAGAGACAAGGCACAAAGAACTCCTCTGTTCTTATCGCCAATTGCTTAACAAGTCTTTTACAGGAACGCACATACTCTTCTGCGGTCACCGTTGTCGGGAATCGAAACAATAGTTCAACTAAGGGAGGGTATAGATCTCAGGAAGCTATCGGGCCTACCAAAAGTTGACTACCACTGCCACATCAGCATCACCGAGTACTCAGACCCCGTTCACCCAACAATAATCTCAGTCAGCGTTGAGGAGTTCCTAGCCGACCTAGATGAGGCAGGCATCCGAAAAGCCATCGTCCTCAGCGATATGCGCACGACCCCTGAGCAGGTCGCCGCCTTCGTTAAGAAAGCACCCGAAAGACTCATAGGATTTGGATATGTAAACCCCGTACTTCGCCACGCTGAAAAGGAATTGAGAAAGCAAAGGGAAGAACTCGGACTCTTTGGCCTTAAGTTATACCCATGTATGGATAGCTATAGCCCCGACGATCCCAACACCTTCGAGGTCTATGATGTTGCGCAAGAGCTCAATATACCGGTCCTCTTCCACCAGGCAGGAGTGCCAGAGTCCCACGATCTTCTCACACACACGGACCCCTCCCAAATAGATGTCGTAGCCAAAAATTTCCCTAAGATGAGGATTGTACTCGCCCACCTTGGTTATCCACGCGTCGACGAGACTCTTTACGTCCTAAGGAAGCATAAGAATGTCTATACGGATATAAGCTGGCCCTATGGGAATATAAACCACCCAAGCTACCTGTGGCTCCTTTGGAGAGATTTACTAACCGCATTGAATCTAGGCGTGCTCCAGAAGCTGGTCTTCGGAACGGACTACCCCGGGATTAGACAGAGGCCATACCTAGACATGCTGATGTCAGCAAACAAGTACGCATCCCATAGGGATCTGCAAATCCCTGTAGAGAAGTTATGGACGATACTAGATGAGAACGTTCAGCCCTTAATGCCCTAGACGACTCTCATTTTTCCCGCAACAGCGTCCTCGACGACGTAGGGAATGAACTGTACCACGTCTTCGGGTAGTATGTGATATCCCTTCTCCGAGTAAACCATATCCCCCGCTGCACCGTTAATGAAAGCGCCTGCGCATGCCGCCTGCATCGGTTCGGTTCCCTGGGAGAGGTACCCCGCGGTTATGCCTGTTAAGACGTCGCCGGTACCTCCGACGGTCATGCCGGGGTTTCCTGTCCAGTTATATCTCGTATGGACCCCATCGCTTATGATGTCGACTGATCCCTTGAGGAGTATTATGGAGCCGAGGCGCTTCGCCTCTTCTTCAACGACCGCGCCTTTCTCCCTCCAATTTCCTTCGGACTTCCTACCCGTAAGCACCTCGAACTCCCTGCTGTGGGGGGTGAAGACGGCGGGGACATTGAGTCTATGTCTCTTTTCGCTAAAAGCCTTGAGGGCGTCAGCATCGATTACCAAGGGTAGTTTATGCACCTCAGCCACCTTGATCAGTTGTATCGCTGCCTTCTTCGTCTCTTCGTCGAGACCTAGGCCAGGTCCGATGGCGACAGCGTCGACCTTATCAAAGTAGAGCTTCAGCTGCGGGAAGTTCTTCGGGGTAAACCTATCCCCTTTGAGCTTGATTATTATCATGCTGGGGGAGATAGCTGAAATGCCATCCGCTGCTGACTCTGGGACAGCAGTGTAGACGAGATCCACACCAGTGGCGTGTGCACCCATACTCGCTAGCGCGGGTGCACCGTGATAGGTCTCGCTCCCTCCGACGACGAGTAGCCGCCCAAACATCCCCTTATGGCTATCCGCATCACGCCTCCTATGGACAAGGAATACATCGCCAGGCCCCGTGAACAGTTCCGCTTCGGGAGGCAACCCCACTTTAGCGACTATCAGCTTCCCAATTTGCCTGGGCTTATTCTTGAAACCAGTTTTTGGCTTGTGAAAGGTAACAGTTGTATCAGCCTCGACGCATTCCTCGGGCGCGTCCCCGGTGTCGACGACCAGTCCAGTGGGGGTGTCGACGGAGACGGTGTAGGCAGAGGAGGCGTTAATAGCTTTGATCATTGTCTTCGTCACTGGTGACAAACCGCCATGGTAGGTGTAACCGATGAGGGCATCGATTATGGCATCAGCTTCAATGAGCCCGACTTGGGACGAATCCTCGACGACCTCAAGTTCCAAGCTCCCAGTCATTCGCTGACCGACCTCAAAATTGCGGTGAGTCTCATCGGATCGAATCGAGTTCTGATTACCAACGAGTAACGCCTTTACTCGATATCCACGATCCAAGAGGTGGCGAGCCGCCACAAGACCATCTCCCCCGTTTCCACCGAGGCCACAAGCTACCAGGACTTTCGCACCTGGCTTGACCTTCGCTGAAACGACATCTGCAATGGCAGCTCCCGCGTTCTCCATGATGAGTAAATTAGAGACCCCAAGATAGTTCGCATTATACTCCACTGCCTGTATCTCCCTCGCCTTAAGATACGAGTCGAGGATCATTCCACTTCAACTTCTCAGGTGACCCGTGAGGCTTTAAGATTCACGGGTGAACGTGAAGGTCAGCAACAGAGGTGACGCGGTGAATTGCTGGGGAAGATACCACCAATGAACGACCTACAATGATACTGCAGATGCAACCAGCTGCTTTAGCCGCCTCTGCGTCCACAAATTGATCGCCGATATAAACGGTATTCGATGGTGATATATTCGCCATCTCGCAGGCGGTGATCAATAGATCCGGTGCAGGCTTAGGATTCATCGCGTCCTCGGAGCCGATTACAACAGAGAAGAGACTATAAATACCGAGCATTTTAAAGAGGTCTTTTGTTATTTGGCTAGGACCATTAGTGGCTATCCCCAAAGTAAATCCTAACTCCTTGAGGCGATGTAGACTGTCGCTGACACCCGGGAATAGCCTAGGCGTGTAGTTCTTCAGCTGGGTGGCGTCCGCGTCGGCATAGGCTGCTTCAGCAATCGCCCTCGCATCGTGCCAATCACGTCCTGTCGAGTAAATGCCGACAGCTGCGATGGCCATGTCCTCTCTTCTCGAGGCTTTCGCTATCGGCCCAAACATGTCTAGTGATTGCTTGGCTGGGTCATAACCGCCTAGAGGCGCCCAAGTTTCCGCTGCTCTCTTTCCGGCTCGGGTCTCTATGGCGGAGAATCTAAGAGCCGCGAGGCTCCTATACCGGTCCTCGTCATCTACAAGTGTACCGTCCACATCGAATAAAGCAAACTCGAATCTGAGTTCTTCCCCGTTGATTAGGATATTCGGCAAGTAGATCACAGCCATATACTGGGCGACTGATATAGCTCACAACTGGTAACTTTTAAGTACCTTTATCATCCAACAATATATGGTGGTTCAAACGGCAACAGCATTCGTGTTAATTAACGCGGAAATCGGCGCGGAGACCGAGGTGCTTAAGGGCCTTAAGGATATAAAGGAGGTCAAGGAGGCTCACATGGTTTACGGCGTCTACGATATCATCGCACG
>JBGPRA010000038.1:0-14209 GCA_041489375.1 Bathyarchaeia archaeon
ATAATGATTATATGGACATTTTTTACCTATTTGCTAGTTGCTTATATTATGTTAAATATTGTTGTTGTTTTTATGTATAAATAATATATTTAAACAAGTATATTTTTTTTAATTAATATATCTTAAAAAAAAATAGTACATTTTATAGATTCTTTAATAAAATAATCCATTTGTTAAATATTTCATATGAATCAGGATAATAGAACCCAATGTACATATGAAACTGGAGATAAATATGGAAAAAGCGGTTGAAAATATCCCTATATCCCTATATGGAGATATCTCAAAGAGACTGATAGACATAGTACTTGGTACACAAGAGAAAAATGCTATACCCACCGATCTTGCTAAAAAGATAATCTATCTTTGGAGGCAGGATCAATTGGCAACCCCCACGGGTTTAACAGCTCTTGTTGAAGCCTCTATGAAAGTTAACACATCGAAGACATGCTTCGCTCTTGAAGAACTAGGGCTTCAAAAGGTCGTTTTAGCACTTCAAAGATATGGTTAAGACCGGAATTCGAATTCACTTTTTTCCACATGTAATTTTATAAGAACTACCGCAAAGATAATCTATAGAGTAATGAGGTGTTTATTAGTAGCATGATAACAAGCTATACCCTGATAAGGATACTCCCAGTTAAAGATAAAGACGTATACAAGGCTGTGAGGGGTTTCTCTGAGGTGAAGGAGATCGTAAGGACTTACGGGGAATACGATCTCGTCATTAAGGTCGAGTCACAATCACTAGATAACCTTGATAACTTCATCTTCAACAAGCTTAGAACAATTGAGGGGGTTACAGCCACCACTACCCTAATTGAAGCTGTGTCTGCGACTAAACTATAGAAAGATAAGAGGCTCATGCCATGATGTTCCCATCTAACGTTGGCGACGCAATGAGCAGCCCAGTTATTACAGCGGATAGCGAAAATAACGTTAAAGACTCGGCTACCCTCATGACGGAGCGAGGAATAGGATCCCTCATAATAGTTGACAATGGAAAACCGGTCGGAATCGTAACAAAAAGAGACATAATAAAGCGAGTCGTATCCGAAGGAAAGGACCCATCAATAACCAAAATTAAAGAAATAATGACCTCACCACTCATAACCACAAGCCGAGAAACAGGTATACTTTCAGCAATGCGAATTTTGAGGGAACGTCACATATCTCAAATGCTGGTACTTGATGGAGATGAGATGGTTGGGATTATATCGGAAAGAGATCTTATTAAGGCTGTTTCGTATGCTTCACTTGCTTCCTTCAGTCCGCTTATGAAAGAGAGAAAATAAATTCCTATAAAATTGATCTCTAAATATGAGGTATAAACAGGCCCTACCATTTTAGATATAGTGTTTCTCATTAGAGTAATTTATTAAATGCTGTCGCACGCGGAATATTTTTAATGGGAAGGCATTCCATATAGGTGAACCGCTGTGATGAAGAAGGTTACAATAATCACGCCTCCGGAGTATGAGCCCCAAGTTATCGAGGCAATCGGTAAAATGGGAGTAACGCAGTTTAAACCAATCACTGGTTCAGAATATGAGGTTCTTAAAGGGTCAGGAAAGCAGCAGGTGGATTGGAAGGGATTATATTCAAAGATACACACACGGCTCACCGAGCTTGAGAAAATTGGGTCCCCGAAGGGTGAATCCATCAAACCAGACACAGAGGAGCTGAAAAAGTTTTCAAGTGATCCTAACGACGTCATCACCAAGACGACGGAAAGCCTTGACGGTCTTATGGTAGACCTTAAGGTACGGTACGAGGATAAATTTAATACAGGTAATAAATTAGTGGAGGAGCTTCAAGCAAAGATCCTTCAGGTAGAAAAAGCTCATGCGGAGACAGCTAAAAAGCATGAGGAGGAACAGCGGAACCTTAAAGCCAAGATGGAAGCAGTCAAGGTAAGAATGGCCTCCATCGAGGCACTTGAGCCAGAAGAACTCAAAAAATGTTTTGCGGTTGGCGTGGTGAAAAAAGATACTATCTCCCAAATGGAAGAGTATCTTAAGCGCTATCCAGACGTTTTTTCCAAGACGGTTGAGGTATCTGACAATGAATCCTTTCTATTCGTTTTCAGTACTGAGGAGCGACGACAGTGGGTTGAATCACTTTTCTTGGTCTTTGATGTAAGAGATATTTTTGATGTCCTGGACTCTAAAGACATTCTCCTAGTTTTAGATTCAGCTAAGAGACAAGAGGTTATCACGAAGTACAGGGAAGAGCTGAAATTACTTGAGACTACAAGGTCAACCGTTGGTCTTGGAGACAAGATCGACGAGAAAAAGCAAAAGGAAATCGAGAGCCTAAAAATCGAATACGATAAAAAGATCAAGGATAATGAGGAAAGGTATACAAAAGAACTTCAATTAATGTACAAAGAGCAGGGAGAAATTGTAAGTAAGGTTAGGTATTACGATCAGCTCCTTTCTAATTACGCGGATAACCGCGTGCAGGTTCTTAGAAGTAGCATTATAAGCGTATTACAGGGTTACACACCAGAAAGTAAGGTCGCTGAACTCAGAGCATCGATCGAGTCAGTTGAGAAAGAGCTTGGAGAGAAGTTCTTCATACAAGTGGAGGACCCTTCACATGACGACCAGAACGTGCCAAGCCCTCCAATGGATTTTAAACCCTCATTTTTACAGCCTCTATGGACCCTAACAACACTTAGAGGGTGGCCAGCTTCATTCGAAATAAATCCCGGCTACATCACTATTCTTGTCTTCTGCTTCCAGTTTGGCTTAATGTTCGGAGATATTGGCCAAGGGTTGATCTTCCTACTAATAGGATTGTTCCTCTCTCATAAGTTCAAGAGAGGTATGATGTCGAAACTTGGGACATTGTTCGTACCAATGGGAATCTCCGCTATGATATTTGGCGTTTTATACGACTCGATCTTTTTAGTGGAAGGTCTCATATTCCACCACCACACGGTGTTTTCATTTGTAACGGGTCCCCCAATATGGGCAAAGATCACGATCCCCTTCCCAAATCCAATACTAGAAACGACACTCCTATTGGAGCTGGTCTTCTTGATAGCGGCGATGGAAATCATAATCGGGCTTGTACTTGGTGCAATCAACCAGATTAGGAAGGGAAACCTCATCGGGGCCTTGGGGGAACACGGACTCGGTATGATCTTTTATGTGACCGGACTCTACCTCTCGGCAATGTACTTCATAAAAATCGGCATGGACTTTATGAAAGTCCTTGGCAACTGGACATTCTATTTGATGCTAGTTGGCTTAGTACTCAGCTTCTTAGAGCCGATTCTCCACTCCCTTCTTCATGGGCATGGCATAGGTATGGAGTCTATTGGTGAGGGTGTTGGGGGTTTACTTATGACCTTCGTCGAAGGCCTTGCCAACTTGTTCAGTTTCCTCCGTATCGCAGCTTTCGCTTTGGCTCATGCGAGCCTAGGAGTAGCAGCAGAGGCACTAACAGAAGCCCTCGGATTCGCAGGAATCGGTTTAATAATTATGAATGTAATAGCTTTGAGCTTCGAGTTCGTTTCGAGTTCAGTACAGTCACTAAGGCTTCTATACTACGAGTTCATGGGCAAGTTCTTCACGGGTGGAGGCGCACCATTCAGACCATTTATACTTAAAAAGAAAGACTAAAATTCTCTCATCCACCCTCGATTAATTTTTTTTCTAATTTAGTCGAATTTGTATATGGTCAGATGCGGAAGACAGACTAGTTGAATAAAGGCGAGGTTGTAAAAGCAGTCTTGTAAGAAGTCATTCAGGGACGACCACATACTTCAAAAGTTCTTGGGAGGGTATCCCCTGAGCCTTCCCCCACGCAATTCCGACCAGGTTGTCTTTCTCAATCTCACTATAGATCAGGTAAGCCATAATTACATTGAATCCAAACTCGTTACTTGCTCTGGCGCTTGTTACCGTTTCGTATTTGTGTCGTCTTAAGCCGGTCCTGATTAGGGCAACGTCTCCTTCGAATATTGGTGAAAGAACTCTGACGTATTTCTGATCGAGGCTCTCAATTACCTTCTTTAGATCCTTTGTATCTACTACCTCCCTTAGCTTATTTAGGGAGATCCTATATGTAACTGGGAATATCTCCTCAAAATTTATTTCAGCCCTTAATCCCTGTCTCTGCTTCACTGCAACCAAGAAGTTCTCTATATCTGCCTCGAACTCAACGATGTTGCGAATTACTTGTCTATCATGGCTGGGAAGGGCTTTTGCATTTTCGAAGATTGATGTCGCGAATATGTGATTAAGAGCTAGCTCTAGAGGCCATATGATGTCATATTTTTCATATAGGTTAAGCCTCGAAGCGACCCCCGAATAAGGCGTCCCCTTTAGATGGTTAATAGCCTCGCTCACCGAAACAGACTCAGCTAACTCTTTGTAGCTTCGGATGAGGTAAGGGTTTATTGGGATAAGAGATGCCATGTTCTTATCCGGTGAAACCCCGCTAAACTTCCCTCTTATAATCCTCTTCAAGTTTAGGGTTTCGAACCTGAGATAATAGTAGGTTTTAAGGAAATCACCCATCTTCTGGGGTGTTAAATCCACTATTTCGAGGATACGCTCTAAAAATTTTTTATAGAAGGCTTTCTCGAGGGCAAGTGGGATCATCTCTGTATTCTCGATTGATATGCGTCCATAAGTTGTTTTTGAGAGCCTTTCCAGGAATTCTTCCACGTCCTTGGACTCTGTTAGTTTTTGAATTTGTTCCTGGTTCAGGAGGTCGGCGATTCGAGCATGGGTCCTGATGACAACGTAAGAAAGGTCTAAATTCATTTCCTTCGAGATGCTAATGCACCCCCTATGCGCTTCATCCTAACGAGTTCCTCCAGGCTTTCCTCATCGAGTTTACTTTCGATGAATTTAATGACAAGTTTATAGTTGGGTATTACGGTATTTTCGAGTGCGTTTACTTTCCTGTTCGTTTTTCCTAACTCGTCCGCGATCCTCTCAGCTCGAGATTCAAACTCAGCTAGCTGTATAAGTTCCTCGAGAATCTCGAATATTTTTTCCGATGCTCGAGCCAGAGTAATGTCCAAATCAGCGGTAACCTTTGGCTTAGAAATGATCTTTACATATGGGTAACGGACACCCATCACGCTTCGAGGTAAAACCTCGAGCTTGAGTGCCGATTTCACCGAGTTTGCCTGACTATCAACCTCCGACGGGCCTAGTGATATATAGGCTGCAGTTAGAGCGCTATAAGCCTCCTTCAAGTTATTGAGGAGAAGCTTTCGTCTGCCTTTTAGAATTTCGAGGGAGGTGCTCAGCTCCTTTGCGAGGTGATCTCTCTTTAGCTTGAGGAACTCGCACCCTCTCTCTATAAAGCCTATACGCTTCTTCATCTCCATTAGGTAGCCTTTTGTGGGCCGAACTCCGCTCATTGAAGACAAGGTCATTTATCTCTCTTGTGGGCAGGGTGGAACTCTTCGATGTATGCCTCCCGGATTCTGATCAGATCTTCTTCGGGTAGGATAGATAACAGGTCCCAAGCTATTTCGAGGGTCTGTTCGATGCTTCTATTCTCGTAAGTTCCCTGGTTGACGAATTTTTGCTCGAACTGGTCAGCGAACTGGAGCCAGGTTCTCTCTCTATCGCTGAGGCCAACGACTCCAACGATTCTGACTAGGCCCCTTGCGCGGGTACCCTCTGCATAGGCCATATAGAGCTGGTTTGAGACGTCGCTGTGGTCTTTCCGAGTTGTCTTGGAGCCTATGCCGTCCTTCATCAGCCTTGAGAGGCTTGGCAAAACGTTCATTGGTGGGTAGATTCCTCCAAGCTCGAGGTCCCTTTGAAGGATGAGCTGGCCTTCTGTAATGTATCCTGTAAGGTCGGGAACCGGATGAGTGATGTCGCCTGCGGGCATTGAGAGTATGGGCATGAGGGTAACTGATCCTGGTTTTCCCTTGATTCTACCAGCCCTCTCGTATATAGTAGCCAGATCGCTGTAGAGATACCCCGGATACCCCTTTCGCGTGGGGATTTCCTCTCGGGCGATGCTGATGCTACGCAAGGCCTCAGCGTAGTTGGTCATGTCTGTCAGGATGACGAGGACGTGCATGCCCAAGTCGAAGGCAAGGTACTCCGCAGCGGTTTCAGCGATCCTAGGGGTGACTATCCTCTCGATGGGCGGATCATCAGCGAGGTTGAGTATCATCACGGTTTTACTGAGGGCGCCAGTCTTCTCAAACTCCTCCTTGAAATACTCTGCCTCCTCGTGTTTTATTCCCATGGCAGCGAAGACTATAGCGAACTCCTCCTCCTTACCAGGAATCGTAGCTTGTCTAGCAATCTGAGCAGCGAGTTGGTTATGTGGCAGTCCAGACTCGCTGAAAATGGGGAGCTTCTGTCCTCTTACGAGGCTGTTCATGCCATCTATAGCGGATATACCAGTCTGGATGAACTCGCTTGGCACATCTCTAGCGGCGGGATTAATGGTTCCACCGTTGACATCCCTAAGATCTGTGCTCAAGGGTGGTGGCATTCCATCGAGGGGCTTAAAACTACCGCTGAAAACCCTGCCGATGAGTTCCTCGGTTACAGGGATCTTTAAGACTTCGCCAGTGAATCTGATCTCGACGTTTATATCGAGGCCACTAGTGTTGCCGAAACATTGGATCATTGCCCAATCCTTAGAAACGTCGAGAACGGATCCTGTGATCTCCTCGCCTGTGGGACGTTTTATCCTGACAACCTCGTCATAGGAGACGTCTTTTATGTTCTTGATAATGAGGATTGGCCCCTTTATCTCGTTAGTAGTCTTGTAGACTAACCCAGACTCTTCGACTACCAACTCTATTTCACCTCATACTCCTCTGCCAGAGCATCTATCTCCTTCCTCATCTTGATCCGAGCCTCAGCTATTGGTTCAACACCCTTCTCCTCCTTGAGCCTCATAAGGCTCTTCACGATACTGAGGTCCCTAACTTTCTCTATTGGAATCCCTTTCCCTATTATCGGATGCGTTAGATTATAGAACTCGATCATTATCTTGAGGAGTTTTACCTGCTTCTCTGCATCACAGTAGGTATCAATCTCATGGAAGGCACTCTGAACTAGGAAACCTTCCCGGAACATCTCGGCCATAAGAAGGACCAGACGCTGCTCGTCGGGTAGCGCCTTCTCCCCAATTATTCGAGCGGTCTCCTCTATCTGAGAGGCCTCCTCGAGGAGTTTCAGAGCCTTCGCCCTCATGTCCTCCCAGTCACGGTCCTGATTCGACCACCATTCGGAGGCGACACCCATATACCTCGTGAAGCTCCTCAGCCAGTTGATAGCGGGGAAATGACGCCTGTAAGCCAGTTCGGCGTCTAAGGCCCAGAATGTCCCAATAAATCTCAAGGTGTTAGTCGTTACTGGCTCACTGAAGTCGCTCCCCGGTGGGGATACGGCCCCTAACAACGTCAGACTACCGAGTCGCTCATCCGTTCCTAAGGTTTGTACCCTCCCAGCTCTTTCGTAAATCTCAGCGATTCTATCAGCTAGATAAGCGGGAAAACCAGCCTCAGCAGGGATCTCCTCGAGGCGGCCCGAGATGTCTCTAAGAGCCTCAGCCCACCTTGAGGTCGAGTCAGCAAGGACAACGACGTCATAACCCATATCCCGATAATACTCTCCAAGGGTGAGCCCCATGTAGATGCTCGCCTCCCTCGCGCTAACTGGCATGTTACTGACATTAGCGACGATAATGGTTCTCTCGATAAGCTTCCTCCCGCTTCGTGGATCCGTAATCTCCGGAAAATGGGTAACCACGTCGGCCATCTCGTTCCCCCTCTCGCCGCATCCAATCATGATGATGATGTCGGCATCAGCCCACTTACTGATTTGTTGGAGTGTGACAGTCTTTCCAGTCCCGAACCCGCCCGGTATTGCAGCTGCCCCACCTTTCGCACACGGGAAAAACGTATCAATTACCCTCTGACCAGTCATCAATGGCTGGTTCAAGGGTAGCCTCTCGCGGGTAGGTCTCGGGCGCCTTACAGGCCACCGCTGCATCATAGTGAGATCAACCAAAAATGAGTCAGTCTGAAGCTCACCAATGACGTCTGTAACATTGAATTCTCCTGACTTTATCGATTTAATCGTCCCAGATTGATTTGGTGGTATCATTATACGGTGTTCGAAGGAGGCCGTTTCCTGAACAGTTCCGATGACATCTCCGCCAGAGACTCTGTCACCGGTCTTCACCTTTGCCTTAAAATACCACTTTTTTTCTCTGTTTAGTGAAGCGATATTCGTACCTCTGGAGACAAATGGGCCAGTGAGATCCCATAGCTCGGTCTCTGAGCGCTCTACCCCGTCAACGATCCTGCCCATTATCCCTGGACCTAACTCGGCAATAAGAGGCAGTCCTGTATCAATGACGGGCTCCCCTGGCTTCAGACCGCTAGTGACCTCGTAACATTGGATATATGTTGACTCTTCGCTTAGACGGACGATCTCGCCCATTAGTTTAAGGTTCCCTACCTCGATGAGATCTCCCATCTTGGGCGCCACATCGAACTTTGCGACCACTAGGGAACCGTTGATTCTTTCTATTATTCCTTTGAGTGACATCTAGATCATCTCTAACATCTTGGCGATCCTTGACTCTGTTCCACGCATGGCTCTCGCTAGCCTACCCTCGAATGTATTATAGAAGATCTTAGTTCCAGATGCATTTTTTATAACAACGCCACCCAAGGTTTCTAAAGGACTATCATCGAGTTTCAGAGCGACGCCTTCAATATTCTTACCAATTTTTTTAATGTTCTTTTTTATGTAATCCATATCGTTTTTATTAGCAGAAATTATTACCTCGGTTCCACCGATGGCTGAGACTCCTTCGATAACTAATTTTTCTAAGATAAGTTTGTAATCATGATCCTTTGATTTTCCTTCGGTGAGGTTCGTTAACCTACTTTCCACTTGATTATAAACGTTGGATAGTAGCTCGCTTCTCTTATTCATGAGGGCCTTCTTGTACTGGAGCTCTGTCTTACCTATGATCCTTAACCTAACAGTTTTCAACTCGGAGCCCACGATCTGGAGGATCTGTTTATCAGCTTCGGTGCTTACCCTCGCTGCCTCAGCTTTCGCTCCTTCTAGGATCTTCCGGGATTGTATCTCAGCGTCAGCAAGTATCTTGTTTCTTTTTTGTATCCCCTTCTCTATGATATCGGCCTCTATCTCGATCGATTGACTCATTGTGGAAGCACCTCTTTAAGAACAAGATCGACGGCCTCATCGATCTTCTTACTGGATATCTTCGTGAGCTCTTCTATCTTCTTTTCGTAGTTTTCAGCTATTTTCTCTGCCTCTATTTTTGCCTTCTTCTCTTCACCTGCGATGAGATCGTCGATTCCTGTGCCTCTCTCGGCTCTGCCGCATCTATAATCGGCATCAGCCTTAGCTGAGGTGATAGTTTCATCGGCTTTCCGCTTCGCGTCTGAAACTTTTTTCTGAGCCTCAGCTTCCGCATCGTCCAATATTTTTTGTAGCCGACCACTGATTGTAAGGATACTCTCCATCTTCATTTTTTATAACTCCAATTTTGTGCCAATAGCTAGCGAAACTACTTCCTGGAGCTCCTCCATCCTCATCCCGGTCTCCATAGTGAAGTCGGGTACGAGGGCGAAAATGGGGGTTATAGCCCCCCTCTTCATTACATCCTCCCTGATTGAATAAGTGTCCTTTGAGAAACGCTCAGGGATCAATATTAAGTTAAATTTACCCTCTTCTACTAGCCTCAGGAGGGTCTCTGCCACAGTCTTGCCCGAACTCGACTCATACCCTTTAGCTCCGATCAACTCGAATGCGGTAATAAAGGAAGGGGGGCCTATGACAGCTACACTCATTTCCTAAATGTGAAGGGTTCTAGATTAAAAAAACTTATGTAATATATATCATCCTTAACTTTTATGAAAATCGTGTAGTAAAAATTTAATTAGCCAGAATTAAGTGAAGTAAAAAGATGAGTTTTCATCTACTACAGTGATGCATTAAAGTAAGGCAGGAGGAAGTCGGTGACGAGTTTCGGATATATTCCTATGACAATCGCCAAAAGTGCGAATACAACGATAGGGATCAACATTAACGTTGGGGCCTCTTTGACCTTCTCCATCCCCTCAGCTAGTGGACCGAAGAAGATCCGGCGGACAGTCCAGAGAGAATAGCCAACAGTAAGCACAGTCATTATGATCGCTACAACTGCTACAAAGAGCTGCTCGGTAGAGCTCGCGAGAGCGCTTGAGAACACACCAGTAAATATCATGAACTTTGACATGAACCCGATCGTTGGGGGTACCCCACCTATGACGAAAAATCCAATTATGGCCAAGGTAGCCGTTATAGGCATCTTTGCAGCTAAACCACCCATCTTTTTGATGCTCCTCGTCCCAGTCTGAGATATGAGTATTCCTGCAACGCAGAAGAGAATACACTTGCCAAAACCGTGGCTCACATAATGGAACACGGCTCCAGCCTCACCGTAGGCTGCGGCGCTCGCGAGGCCGAGGAATATATAGCCCATCTGGCTGACACTGGAGTAGGCTAAGAACTTCTTTATGTCGTCCTGAGCGAGAGCCATAAGTCCTCCATAGGTCATGGTCACAAGTGCCCAGATTGAGAAGGCGAGGCTAAAGTTACTGAATATGGGTGCCATCGGGACTGCAACGAGCCTTATCGCAGCGTATGCTCCTATCCCGATCATTGCGGGGCTTAGCAGAGCTGAGATTGGTGTGGGTGCCTCAGCGTGGGCATATGGTAGCCAGATGTGGATACCGAATACCGCCATTTTGGTGAAGAACCCAATTAAGATTGCAAAGGCTATCAAGCCAGCGTTTGGATGTCCTACAATCCCTGATAAAGCTGAGATCTCGAAGCTCCCCGTTATCCAGTAGCTGGAGAGGATACCGGCCAGGAGGATTACGGCGCCCACGTGGGTCCACATGAAATACATCATGCCGATGCGCTCCCTCGCTCCATATCCGTAGTTGTTGATTAGGGCCCAGCTGGGTACAAGCATCAACTCGTAGAATAGGTAGAACTGGATAAGGTTCATAGACATGGCCGTGCCCAACATACCGACGGCGTAGAGAAGATACAGGGTGTAGTAGTTTGCATACGCACCATTACTAACAGGCTCTCCTGTCTCATGCTCCCATTCGTGGAGTCTATGCTCCATGTATGGAATACTGTATATGCTGATGAATAGGCAGAGTATATTTATGGTAAGAAGTACCCAGATGCTTAAGCCATCGGCCTTCAAGCCGAAGGTTAAGCCGGCATCTGGAGCCCATTTATAGGACTCGACGTAAGCTCCCCCGCCCTGAATCTCAGCTGCTATTCCAACGAGGAGCAGCAGGGTATAGACCAGCGGGATAGCCGTCAACCAACCTGTATCCTTACCTATTCGCTTACCTACAAAGTAAGCAATTGGTGTGAAAACTAAAGGTACTAAGAGTACCTGGATTAGAGAATACGGGATTACCATTCTACTTCAATCCTCCAAACATCAATATGAACATAACCAGCAAAACGAGGAACGTGAATATGATATAGACTATATTATAACTCAAGAAGCCGGTTTGGAACTTCTTTACGCGGTGGTATATAGACGTAGCCAGGTTAGGTACGCCTTCGTTAATGCCCTCGTCGATGATTTCAGACTCAAAGCTATTAAACGATTTAACGCCTAGTCTGATGAAGAAGTTACTGACTACCGGTGTGATGTTGTCGAAAAATACCTTCTCGAGGCCATTGTATAGCATTCTAGCGGTGAAGATGACGCCGTCGACGAAGATAATGTAGTAAATTTTGTTTATGTACCAGCGATTCCAAAGGAATGTGTGTATCTGCTTTAGCGTTTTAGACCCACTCACGAATGCCCATGGATCTATTTTACGAGCAATGTAGAAGGCCCACGCTATCACACCGCCTAGTAGGATTATGGCACCGGATGTTCCAAAAGCCGTTATCTTAACAGCGTTCTCGACGTGAGCGAGCTCCGTTTCTACATGAAGACTGTGAAGTGTGCTCTCCATCTGTTGTTCAATAAAGATTTCTGGCGACATCTCAGGGTTTATCTGCCCGATTAGACCTAGCAGACCTACACCCACCATTACGATAACTAGGATTGCGATTGGTCCCCACATGACTTTGGGAGACTCGTGGACGTGGTGGCCATGGTGTTCAAGGTTCTCAACGAATTTACTTTTCTCACCATAGAACGTCATCATAATGTATCTTGCGCTATAGACCAGCGTCATTAAGGCTGTGACCGCTGCAACGCCATAGAGAACCATCGCTAATGGAGTACCAACGCTTAATCCGGCAACGAAGACGGCGTCCTTACTCCAGAATCCACTAAAAGGTGGAATGCCAGCTAAAGACAAGGTCGCTAGCAACATGAGTATCTTCGTGATCGGCATATGCTTCCCAAGACCACCCATGTTGCTCATGTAGATTGTCTCAACTGCGTGAATGACCGAACCGGCACAGAGGAAGAGAGCGGCCTTGAAGAGAGCGTGGCTGACAAGATGGAAGACTCCAGCAGTTAAACCCGCTACGAATACACCCTCATTTAAGCCGGCTAACCCTAAGGCGAGCATCATGAATCCGATCTGGCTAACAGTCGAGTAGGCAAGCACTTTTTTCAGTTCTAAGGCGACCATTGCTTGGGATGCTGCTAAGAAGGCCGTGAAGGCGCCAATACACGCGATGGCTATGAAGAATATCTGAGCTTCTCCCAGCCCCTCGAGCCAGTAGCCAATATAGAAGACCGGTGACATCCTTGCAACAAGGTAAACACCAGCCTTGACCATTGTCGCCGCGTGGATTAAAGCTGATACGGATGTGGGACCAGCCATAGCCTCGGGTAGCCATTCGTGGAGTGGGAACTGTGCAGATTTTCCTATCGGCCCACCTAGGAACAGGAGAGCCACCAAGCCGATTAGCCCAGGCGTCATAGACATGAGGCCAAGCCAACTCGGTGCCGAGTTAATTAGTTCTACGAAGTTGAGCGTGCCTGCATAATTGAATATGATGAATATAGCGCCGAGGAGGAACACATCACCTACGCCGGTAACGACAAAAGCCTTCATCCCAGCGTGGCTTGGCGGGTACATCTTCGTTGGAGGGGGTCCACCAAGCCAACGCTCCTTCTCATCCCTATAGTAGTAGCCAATCAAGCCGTAGCTGCACATCCCGACACCTTCCCAGCCGATCAAGAGCTGGAGCAGGTTATCAGAGAGAACAAGGAGCAGCATATTACCGATGAAGAAGAGGAAGAAGAACCAGTAGCGAGTCAGGTGCTCATCACCATGCATGTATCCGACTGAGTAGACAATTATCAGGAATGATATGAAAGCGACGACATTAGCAATGAGGATACTTAATGGATCTACTAATACACCTACATTCAGAGGCTTTCCCATGAAGTTGATCCAAGTCGTTAATTGGATGTCACCCGGGGCATGACCCCCAAAAAGGGTGGGAAGCATAGAGCCTGCTGCGACCACGGATGAGAACGCGAACATAACGGCTGCGTAATCGCGAACCTTGTTGCCAAGCTTGGCTATTAAGGGCATAAGCAAAGCCCCGATAATTGGTAGGATCCAGCAGAGCCAAGGACCCCAATACTCTGAGATTATCTCAATAGGTCCCATTTAGCTTGAGCCTCCTTTTAAAGAAATTTTTAACAATTTTTCAATCATGGTATAATCACCTTGATGTAATCAGTATTGAACAAAGCCCTAGCTGCCTCGGAGGCATAGCTGATCAACGGTTCAGGCCATATTCCAAATAGAATCACAAGCGTGGCCATTGAAACCGTCACTCCCAACATAAGGCTAGGCGCCTCTTTTAGACCTGAAACAGCCTCCTTGGGTCTAGATATCAGAGTCTTTAGGAAACGTAGATAGTAAGCCATCGAGAGTGCGCTGTTAAGAACCCCTAGTAATCCGAGCCACCATAAGCCGACGCCGAAGGCCGAGCTAAATAAAATGAATTTGCTAATAAAACCGCTTGTTCCGGGGACACCTCCAAGCCCCATCATGGCTACGAACATTGTTAGGCTAGTTATTGGCATCGTTTTGGCCAATCCCTTCATGTTATCAATTTCTCTACTATTCGTATTGTGGATTAGTGAGCCTGCGCTTAAGAAGGCGAGGCCCTTCATCAATGAGTGGTTAAAAACATGAAGTAACACACCTTGAATCCCAAAG
>JBGPRA010000039.1:0-13744 GCA_041489375.1 Bathyarchaeia archaeon
AATCTCGGGAGGAATGGTCAAGATCAACCGCTTAAGCGATCTCACTGAGCTTAAAGCAATTTCACTCACTTAACACCAATTTTTTCTGTTATATTATTATACATGACGCACTGAATCGTTTTTATGGCTCAGGAGAGCAGCGGTGGGAGGCTCCGGCTCACCGGAATGCGCTTCTTCGCCGTCATTTGGTCGGGACAGTTCTTCAGTCTTCTAGGGACATACATGCGCGCGCGCACCTAGTGAGAGTTGAAATATTCCCGAGCCTCTTTAAGCAATTCCGGCTTAGCGAGTAGCTCGACAAGCGTCATAGCGAGGGCTTTTGTCCCAATAATCATCGCGTCAAGGCCCTCTTTCGTGATACTACAGTCCGCCAATTGCCTGCTATGACCTGGTGTGCCCTCAGGGCCGATACTAATGTAGCTACCCGTAGATGGACACCTTCGGCTGACATCGCCGAAATCGGTCGAAGCCATGGGCATCCCCCCTTGAGTCTCCTGCCAGTCGTCAACCTTGACACCTTGGTCTATGTAGTTCTGCCAAAGAACCTTAATGAGGGGGATATTGGGTTTCACGCTGCTGTAGAGCTTGTTTTTTGTAACGGTGACCCTCGCTCCAGTTGCGATGGCTGCACCCTCAGCGCATTTCTCAACCTTGTCAACCATGGTGACTAGATATTTCTCGTCACTGCTTCGGACACCGAATTCGCATACTGCGCGGTCGGGTATTATATTAGAGGCGAGGCCTCCCTCGGTTATTATTCCGTGGATAACGAGGTTTGCGTCCCGACGCGACTCCTGGCGAAGCATATGCGACGCCATATAAGCAAGAGTCGCAGCGTTGAGGGCATTCACACCCTTCTCGGGGGAGGCAGCAGCGTGGCTCGTCTGTCCCTTAAATTCCATCTTTAATTGCCAGATACCAAGAGCCTTCCCACCAACACCCCATCGCGTCGAAGGATGGAGCATTAACGCAGCGTCGACATCGTCCCAGAAGCCCTTGTTCGCCATGATGACCTTGCTGCCCGCACTAGGTCCCCTCCCCTCCTCGGCGGGTGTCCCCACCACGATTATCTCGCCCGGCAGATCCTTGGCAGCCTTCGCCGCAGCAATTCCTGAGCCAATCGCGGAGGCGGCTATGAGGTTGTGACCGCAACCATGACCAACGCCAGGAAGAGCATCATATTCCGCGAGGACAGCGACTCTAGGCCTCTTCTTCTTCCCCTTGAATGAGGCACAGAAGGCTGTGGGAATCCCTAAGAGCTGCCGCTCTACTTTAGCCCCCTGCTTCTCAAGCTCCTCAGTCAAGAGCGCATAAACCTTGAACTCTTCTGAACCCAACTCAGGGTTCTCGTACATCCACTTTGCGATCTCGATGAGACGCTTTCTTTGCGACTCAACTTCTTTCTTAGCTGATTCTTTAAGGATCTTTATGTCTACCAACTCGATCCAGAAGTAGTCAATAAGAATGCTGATATCATTTGTGTGGCGAGAAATGTTAAAGACGCAGCTTAACATTTCGAGGTCTGATACACAATGAGACCCGAGGTACCACTCCACGAACTCATCTCACTAAAGGGGAGACGCGCCTTAATCACAGGCTCCGCTGCTGGGATAGGCAGAGCGATGGCTGAGCGCTTTGCTGAGGCTGGCGCTGACCTTGTACTCGTCGACATAGATGAGAAGAAGCTTGAGGAGGTGACGTCTGAGCTTAAGGAATGGAACGTCGATGCTACCTCAAAGAAAGTCAACCTCTTAAAGAAGCCGGAAATTGACGCCTTATGGAACGACCTAAAGGGATCAGAGCCCGACACCCTCGTCAACAATGCTGGTATCTACCCTTTCTGTGAATTCCTAGACATCGACGAGGCTTTCTTCGAGAAGGTCTGCGCTATCAATCTTGATGCTGTGCTCTGGATGTGTCAGCACATGATTGAAGTCCGGAAAAAGAAAGGAGGTATCATAATTAACGTCGGAAGCATAGAGGCGGTCTTACCCTTCAAAAAGGGAATGGTCCACTACGACGCCTCCAAGGCGGGGGTTATCGGCCTCACCCGAGGTCTTGCACGCGATTTCGGGGATAAAGGATTCCGCATAAACGCCCTCCTACCCGGCGGCATAGTCACCCAGGGCACTAAGGGAGCTGCCACAGAGTTCTTTAAGGGAAACATAGGTCTCGCTAAAACTGGGTACGACTTCATGGCAAGGCTCCCAATGGGGCGCGCAGGTAAACCAGACGAGGTCGCGAGAGCAGCGTTGTTCCTCGCTTGCGACCTCTCAAGCTACATAACCGGAGCACTATTAGCCGTTGACGGCGGGTTCCTCTCCGCCTGATCCACTTTCACTCGACTCCCCCATCGCAACAGGTGCGCACGCATTATAAGCGGTAGTACCACCCAGCGAATCGATCAATATGGCTGAGGACGTAGAGATGGTAGACCTTGATGGCGTTTCAAGCATGACACTAGCTAAGCTTAGGAAGGCCGGTCTCACCACCTATGAAGCTATAGCAGTAACTCCGAGCAGGGAGATCGAAGATCTAACCGGTATGGGTGCTGATACCGCTCAAAAGGTCACCCAACTTGCCAGAGATAAGATCGACCACGGCTTCATCCCCGCCACCGAGGTTCTAGAGCAGAGGAAGCTTATGCTCCGCTGCAACACCGGCAGCCCCGACCTTAACAGAATCCTCGGCGGAGGCATAGAGACCTGCGCCATCACCGAGCTCATCGGAGAATTCGGCTCTGGAAAGACCCAGCTCTGCTTTACCCTAAGCGTCCTCGCCCAGCAACCCGTAGAGCAGGGTGGCTTTGCCGGCAAGGTCTGTGTTATCGACACCGAGGGCACCTTCATCCCAGAGCGCATCAAGCAGATCGCAGAAGCCCGCGGTATTGACGCAACCACAATCCTACAGAACGTCCTCGTAGCACGCGCCTACAACAGCGAGCACCAGACAATCCTCATAAAGAACCTACCTCAGGTCGTCCAGAAGAACAATGTCAAGTTAGTGATCGTCGACTCGATGATCGGCCACTTCCGCGGCGAATTCATCGGTAGGGCCACCCTCAGCGACCGCCAGCAGAAGATAGGCGCCTGTCTAGCAGCCCTACTCCGCGTCGCTGAGGCATTCAACCTCGCTGTAGTACTGACGAACCAGGTCCAAGCCAAACCCGACACCGCCTACGGCGACCCCAACAAACCAACGGGCGGCCACGTCATGGCACACGCCTGTACCCACCGCATCTACCTCAGGAAGGGAAAAGAGAACACAAGGATCGCGCAGGTCATCGACTCACCCTACCTACCCGAGGAGAAGGCCCGCTTCGCAGTAGACGCCGCTGGCGTAGTAGGCTGCGAGCAGTAGGTCTACCTTATTAGCTCGAAGGGACTCTGGAACCCTCTCTGGGCTAGCTTCTTCCTCACCTCGTCCTTGAGTGCGCCGACACCCTCGTCGGTTCGAGCGCTAACGGAGAATACTGGGATCGAAGGGCCTAAACCCTCCTTCAGGGCCTCGATATTGTCCTCTACAAACTCCTTAGGGCCCTTGTCTATTTTATTCATGGCAACGAGGACGGTGACGCCGAGGTCTCTCTTCATAAAGTAGACCATCTCAATGTCTAGGGGTATGAAGCCTTTCTTGGCGAGGCGCGCCTCAGTCTCTAGGAAGGTGCTAATATTTACGACATGTACCGCTAGGGCAATGCTACCGGCGTTTAGCTCTAGGAAGTCAAGGATATTATCTTTCGTCTCCTCCTCTCTAGAGCGGCTTGAGCGTAGGCTCCTCCCATAGCCGGGCATGTCGACTAGTGTGAGTCCGTCTGAGATGTTGTAACGTTCAATGCGCTGTGTAGTTCCGGGGTCCTTCCCCACATTGACTTTAAGGCCAGTCACCGCCCTGATTATACTGCTCTTACCTGAGTTTGGCCTGCCCGTGAAGACGAGGAAATGGTCACCCATAGGGGTCACCGAACTAGAAGCGTGGGGTGGATAAAGGTTTAGAGGTTAACAGTGAACTCGAGGCGCTGAGCGAGCTCCTTGTACCTATTCCTGATGGTAACCTCTGTTACCTGCGCCTCCTTAGCTATCTCGCCCTGAGTACGTCGCTCATCGGTCAACTGGCTACTTATGTAGATGCAGGCAGCGGCGATTCCTGAAGGGCCACGCCCGCTTGTAAGTCGAAGGTTTGAGGCCTTCTTTAGTATCCCCATGGCGAGCATCTCAGTCTCACCCGTTAGGGCGAGTTTATTCACGATCTTGCTGATGTAACCGTGGGGATCAACTTGCGGGACCTCAGGCTGAAGTTCCCTAAGGAGGAACCTGTAGTTACGAGCTGCTTCCTTTTTTGTGATGTTAGCAGCGACGGCGACGTCCTCCAGTGTCCTTATGACATTGCACTGGCGGCACGCCATGTATATACTCGCGACGGCGACGCTCTGGATAGTGCGCCCTCTTATAAGCTGCTTTTGAATTGCGCGTCTGTAGATCATGCTAGAGGTTTCAATGACGTTCCTTGGTAGGTTGAGTTTGTAGGCTATCTTACTCATCTCACTCAGGGCATGGGCGAGGTTCCGCTGAGTAGAGTCGCTGACCTTACTTCGTCGCTGCCACTTACGGAGACGGTAGAGTCTGGCACGCTCCTCTGGGCTAAGACGCCTCCCTGATGCATCACGGTCCTGCCAACCGATGGTGGTGCTTAAGCCCTTATCGTGAATGGTCCAGGTGACTGGGGCGCCGACACGAGGGAGCTTATCCCGCTGCTCTTGGTCGAAGGCACGCCACTCCGGCCCTTGATCGATTAGAGTTGTGGAAAGTACGAAACCACATTTCTCACAGACCAGTTCACCCGAGTCGTAGTCGCGAAGGAGGTTTGTGCTACCGCACTCGGTACAAACGGTCTTACTTCGTAGCGTCGCTGCCAAAGAACCACTCCGAAAGACTAATATATTGAATCAGAGGGGGTTTATAATCCTTTCTGAAAAACTCTAGGGAAGGCTGAAAGTAGGACTATTTAGTGAAACCGGGTAATAAATGCACGCTATTAAGCCTAAAAGCCGCTAATATGACTTAAAAACGTCTATGTTATCTTTTTACGTAATATTGACAGTCTCAGACGGGAATTCTTTGTGAGGTACATTTATGAGTATCCGGTGCTTCAACTTCTGCATCTGAGGGTTAACTTGATGGTTAAACGAGTCTACGACTTTTCTGAAGGCAATAAAGATATGAAGGATTTACTGGGCGGAAAAGGGGCAAATCTCGCCGAGATGGTGAACATGGGCCTACGTGTCCCGCCCGGATTCACTATTACTACCAAAGCTTGCGCCGAATTCTTCTTGGCGAAGGGAAACTTCCCTGATGGGCTCTGGGAGGAGGCCTTGGAACATCTTAAAGGAGTCGAGAAAGCGACGGGGAAGAAGTTCGGGGATGCGAAGAATCCGCTCCTCTTCAGCGTCCGCAGTGGCGCTCCTCGCAGCATGCCCGGGATGATGGACACGGTCCTTAACCTTGGTATGAACGATGGGGTTGCGACCGGCCTCAGCAAGCTCACTAAGGATGAGCGATTTGTCTACGACGCTTTTAGGCGTTTCATAACGATGTTTGCAGACGTTGTCATGGGGGCTGAGAGGAAGGAGTTCGATAAGATTCACGAAGCTTGGAAGAAGAAAGAGGGAGTTAAGAATGACCCAGAGCTCAGTGTCAAGGCGCTCAAGGGAGTCGTCGCGGAGCAGAAAAAGCTCTTCAAGAAGATCGTTATGAAAGACTTCCCAGAGGATCCCTACGAGCAGCTGAGACTATCCATCGCAGCGGTTTTCAATAGCTGGAACACACCACGCGCCATAACTTACAGGAAGATCGAGAACATTCCAGACGATATGGGTACTGCCTGTAATATCCAGACGATGGTCTTCGGGAACCTTGGAGACGACTCAGGCAGCGGAGTCCTATTCACCAGAGACCCGAGTAGCGGGGAGAAGGAGATCCTCGGCGAGTTACTCTTCAATGCTCAGGGCGAGGATGTCGTTGCAGGTATACGCACTCCTGTAGGTCTCAACGACCTGAAGAAGCAGATGCCAAAGATCCACAAGGAGCTAGTCGGCATTGTGGAGAAACTCGAGACACATTACAAGGATATGCAGGACGTTGAGTTCACCATCGAGAGGGGCACCCTCTATATGCTCCAGTGCCGTAACGCCAAGAGAACAGCTAAGGCAGCAGTGAAATGCGCCGTCGACATGGTGGGTGAGAAACTCATCACTGAGAAGGAGGCGATCCTGCGAGTCGAGCCTAAGCAGATAGAGCTATTACTCCATAAAACCATCGATCCTAAGACGGAAAAGAAGGCTCTGGCTAAGGGTTTACCCGCAAGTCCAGGTGCAGCCACGGGTCAGGCAGTCTTCGTTCCAAAAGAGGCGGAGGAGTGGAAAGCCGCGGGAAAGAAGGTTATCCTCGTGCGCCCCGAGACGACCCCTGAGGACATCGCGGGAATGGTCGCCGCTGAAGGTGTCCTAACCAGTAGGGGCGGTATGACAAGCCACGCCGCCATCGTCGCTCGAGGCATAGGTAAACCCGCAATCGTTGGCTGCGAAGCGCTACACATTGACCTCGACAAAGAACTCTTCAAGGTAGGTGAAGTCACCGTGAAGAAGGGCGACCTGATCACCATCGACGGCCTCACAGCCGATGTCTACGTCGGCGAGGTCGACTTCATCGAGCCAAAGATCGGTGGCGAGGTCGCCGTCTTACTCGGGTGGGCGGATAAGTACAGGCGCCTCGGTGTCTGGGCGAACGCAAACGACGAAAAAGACGCCTCAAAGGCTTACGAGAACGGTGCGGCTGGTATCGGCCTTACGAGAACGGAGAGAATGTTCCTCGGAGTAGAGCGCGTTGCCCTAGTCCGAGAGATGATCATGGCGGATACGAAGGAAGACCGTCAGAAGGCTCTGGATAAGCTTCTACCAATGCAGAGGAGGGACTTTAAGAGCCTCCTCAAGGCAATGCACGGAAAACCCGTCCAGATCAGGCTCCTAGACCCACCACTCCACGAATTCATGCCCCATGAGGTCGACGTCGTTACTGAGATCTTTGAGATGGAGAAAGCTAAGGCGCCAAAGAAGGAGATCGAGGCAAAGAAGTTCATACTCGCTAAGGTCCGACGTATACAGGAGGCGAACCCGATGATCGGGCTACGTGCTTGCCGAGTCGGCGTTCTATATCCCGAGATCTATGAGACTCAGGCCAAAGCCATCTACGAAGCAGCCTGTGAGTTGAAGAAAGAGGGGGAGGACCCACACCCTGAGATAATGATCCCTGGCACAATCACTTGGAGGGAGCTCGCTTACTTGAAACCCTTCGTGATGAAAGCGTATGACGAGGTGATGAAGAAGACGGGGCAGAAGATACACTTCATATATGGTACCATGATCGAGATGCCACGCGCCGCCCTTACCGCAGATGAGATGGCGAAGGAATGCGACTTCTTCAGCTTCGGCACGAACGATCTTACTCAGACGGGGCTGGGGCTGAGCAGGGACGACGCCCAGGGAACTTTCCTCCCCATCTATATTGAGAAAAAGATCCTCCCGGACGACCCATTCCAGACCCTAGATAAGAAGGGGGTTGGGGCGCTGGTGAAGACCTGTGTTCAGTTGGCTCGCCCGGCGAATCCGAAGATCAAGATAGGGATCTGTGGTGAGCATGGCGGTGACCCTGAGAGCATCTACTTCTTCCATGAGGCTGGGCTCGACTATGTGAGCTGCAGTCCGTACCGCATACCTGTGGCGCGCCTAGCCGCGGCGAGGATCGCCATCCAGAATGAAATGAAGAAGTAATCCGACTCAAACCAGTATTTAAAAGATCTCTATTTCCCTGGGTAATGTTTTTTTTTGCACGCTTATTAGTCATCAGTGTCAACGATTATTGCACTTATTTAGGGGAAAACTCATTTAGCTAAACAAACCGCTATTTTCCTTATGTCATATCTCGATCATTGCGGGGTTTATGTAAAGGACCTAGAGAAATCTCTAGCATTCTACAAGGATATCTTCGGATGGAAGGAGAAGACGCGCTTCGGATCTGGTGAAGCGAAGATCGCGGTTCTCAATATGGAGAAGGGACTACTAGAACTCGTGCAGCACCCCGGCTCCCCTGGCACACCGCCCGGGGGGAACTGGACCCACCTCGCTCTCCATGTCGACGGCTGGGACGCAAAGGTCAAGAAACTAGAAGGAAAAGGGATAGAGCTTCGGAAGGTTACAACGGGTGATGGAAGCCACATCGCCTTTTTTAAGGACCCCGATGGCCACACCTTGGAGATAATGGAAAAAGGGTTTGGCCCAGAGTAACACTAAGATAAGACGTTCTCGAATTTTTGTTCCCTTACAAAGGACATTATAGCTATTGCCGCGACCGAACAAGCTGTCAAGAACCACCATGCTGGGGAGTAAGATCCTGTAACATCGACTATATAGCCGAAGATAGGGGGGCCAATAATATTGCCAATGAGCAGAATCATTAGGGAGTAACCCATAGCGAGCCCAGCAACATCCTTCTTCACAGACTCTGATACAAGTATAAGGTTCTGTCCGCCCCAACCAATGGCTGAAAAACCAAAGACAGCGAAGATAATAGCGATGGCCCAACTGGGGGTTCTGGGGCTGATGGCCTGCACGATTACGGAGACGACGAGCATGATACACCCTGCCAATAGGAGAGGCTTTTTCCTACTTCCTTCGAAGACTCGGTCACTCATTAACCCAAAGAAAAGTTTCCCAAGAAGCCCCCCGATGTTTGTTAAGGCGAGGTAAAACCCTGCGAGGGTGACAGCCACCCCAACAGCCTCTTTCAGATAGATGATCAAGTATGTGACTAGTGAATAGTCTACTGCCATGTAGCCAATACAAGAGATACTAACCAGCTGGATATTCCTGTTTAGGATGACCTCGCGAATCGTCGTCCATCCGATGCGAATGTGCGTAACTTCGGACCCTGTTTTGAGGTTGAACCCGGGAGGTTCTTTATAGAATCGGAGGGAGATAACTGATGCCGCAATAGAGAGGAGACCAACCACAACGAATCCGAAGCGCCAACTGAAACCAGATGCAATAAGAGGGAGGGTCATTGCCGTGATAATACCTGCAGCGTTGATTGAGGTCTGCTGGATGCCTACAGCCGTCCCCCTCTCATTCGGTGGAAACCATTGTAGGAGCGCCTTCGTAGCCACCGCAGGGAAGCAGCCATAGCCAAAGCCACCGAGGAAGAGAACCGTAAATGCGACGGGAAGGGAGCTCGCAAGCAGCATATTGATGATTATCACCCCTGCGGCAAACGTCCCCGCGGCGAGCATCTTCTTGACCCCAACACGGTCAATCAACCAACCCGCAGGGAGTTGGAACACTGAGTAACCTAGTGCTCCTGCAGAGATGAGGAGCCCGACTTCGGTCTTTGAGAGACTTAACTCCTCAACGATAAAGGGGGAGAGAGGAGGAACAGAAGTCCTCACCATATAGACCGCCATATAGGATATCCAGGCGACTCCTAGGATCGCCCACCGATATCTCATCGGCGAACCACCCCCTCTCTCCCTCGACTCAGTCACTATTACTCCCCTGAATAACGGCTCCCAACGTTGGACAGGGATAAAATCATTACCATCTACAGTCACGTTATCAAACGCGATCATTAACAAGGGTTATCTTATCAACAGACCGTGTTTTCCTCATGAATGGGAATCCCGTCAGGACCGCCATGACACGGGACATCCCAAAGCTCTCAGACATATTAGCCCGTGCCTTCTTCACCGATCCCGTGCTTAACTGGGCGATGCGTGATGATGAGAGGCGGATGAGCGCCTTAATTAGCATGTTCCGCCACGATTTGGAAGCGGATCTGAAGTATGGAGAGGCTACAACGACAGCAGATCTAATGGCATGCGCCATTTGGGTCCCCCCAGAAGCTCGGAATGAATCCCACACTCTCCTAGAGGGTCTCCTAATGATCCCCCGATTCATTGAATATTCCGGATTTCGCAGGGCACGAAGGATAATAAACTTCTTTAACGCTTGTGAGGAAAAGCGACCAAAGAATTCCCACTTTTATCTCGAATCAATCGGTGTTCACCCAGAGAAACAAGGTCAGGGATACGCAACTATCCTTCTCCGCCACACACTAGCCCACCTCGATGCAAAGCATAGACCAGCGTATCTAGAGAGCAGCAATATACAAAACAACCCGTTTTACAAGCGTCATGGCTTCGAGATAATAGATGAGTTACACCTTAAAGATGGCCCAACTCTCTGGTGCATGTGGAGGGATCCAAATTAGTAGATGAGAAAAAGCCTATTTTTATAGAAACCTCTAAAAATTAAATAACCTAAAATAATCACCTATTTTAAAGAAATAAACTAAAATTCGCACGTGCATCATTGGCGTTCCTATAGGTACTACCATCGAGCTAAAAATACGTTAAAAATATATTAAAATTGAAACTTTTTCGACCTATTTCCATATATGAGTTGCTCCAAAAAAGCATCTCAGAGACGTTAAAACACGCCCGCTCCCTTGCCGCCTAGAGCATGTAATAAACTAGTGAAACGCAGCTAAACCAGCTATGAGTAAGAAGCCGCCTATATTCGCCAAGGCAATGCAGAAGGTACAGCGAAGGCTTGAGAAGATCCTCGGCCAAGGTTGTAGGATAGATGCTCACCAAGCACTCACACCCGACCTCATCAAGACGATTCTATACGTAGACTCCCAGAAGTTCAGGGAGGAGCTCCAGTATAAACATGAGGAGATTCTTTTTCACGGCAGCCTTCGAGGCTTCATACTAATACTAGCTCACTGTGGCGACAGGCCACTCGGACTCGTTTACGGTTATGACGAGGGTGAGAACGACTTCTTTCTCGATACCCTCGCCTCCATGGTAGAGAGAAAGGGGATTGGCAGCATACTTGCGACACTCATAATCACCTATGCCCTGGAAACGAACCACAACTACGTCACCCTCTACACTGAGGAGAGAGATGAGAAAGGTCGTAAACTTAGACGATTCTATGAGCAGATCGGCTTCAAATTCCTCGGCTCAGAGGATGGAAAAGGCGATGTCATGCGCCTGCAACTCGATCAAGAGAAGATCGCCACTCTCTACACTAAACACATCGTCCAACGATCTAGTAAAAAATGATAATACGCTGAGTTTAAGTCGCGCGCGCTGTCGATGGACCTAGACAAGATCGAAACTAACATCAGTCTCGACGACAATGACCATGAAAAAGAAACGCAGTTAGAAAGGGTGCACAAGCGTGAGAATGAACTCACCATGCACGAGCCCCATGATACACACAGCTTCGATTTTAAGTACATCCTAGTGAAGTTAATCTAAATGACGTCTATGGAAGTCCTAAAGGGTGTCCACAGTATAGATCACTCCGAGGAGAAGGACCACAGTTTAGAGACATGGGTCCTCGACTGCGCCGAAGGAGTAGTCCTAATCGACGGCGGCATGACGCCGCAGGCTGTTGAGAATATCGCTGCCGAGCTGAAGTTGATGAAGAAGGGGTGGAAGGATGTGAAGCTCATCCTCGTCACACATAAGCACGGTGACCACGTCAAGAACCTGCCCAAGCTTAAAGAGTTGACGGGTGCCACCATCAAAGCCCAGAAACTCGAAGCTCCACTCATCGAGAAGGCCGTTGGCATTAAAATAGAGGGCTTGGATGATAAGCAGGTCATCCCTTACTGTGGGGGTATCGAGGTAATCTGGGTCCCTGGCCACAGCGAGGGTAATGCCTGCTACTATCTTAAGAAGCAAAAGGCTATCATCGCTGGTGACACGATCTTCGGCGATCCTAACTGTAACATCACGGCGCCACCCGAAAAATACTGCCTAGATGTCAAACAGGCGACGAAAGAGATGGAGAGGCTCTTAAAGTACGATTTTGATCACATTTTATACACCCATGGTAAGGACATCATCGGTGGCGCCAAGGCCAAGGTCAAGGAGCTAGTCGACAGAACACGCTAGCTTGCCTTATCTGTAACGATTGTTTTTCTTTTCCTCTAAGGATCAAAATGTCAGGCAACTCCGTTGAACTCATAAAGTCGCGCGCGTTACGAATAAGTTTAAAACTTCACCCGGCTCGCGCACGCGGCTATACCCTAAGTAGGGGTTGATGGCTTAGTCCATCCCGCTTATTCCACTCCTCCCGAGGATGCTTTTACACCTGATCTCCCCTATTTTCATATACTCCCACACCAGCCACCCGGTAACCTATATATAATCCGTTGGGAGAATTTGAAGCAACGGAGTAAGGAAAAAGTGAACTCTATGAAGGTACTAGTCATCTACGACAGTAAGACCGGGAACACACAGAAGATGGCCGAGGCTATTGCGGATGGCGTGAAGGAAGCGGGGGCCGAGGTCTCGGTAAAGAAGATAGGGGAGCCCTTCCCGCTCACTCTCCTCGCTGATTACGATGGCGTAGCTTTCGGCAGTCCAACGAGGTACGCTGACATCACGAACGAAATGAAGGACTTCCTCCAACACGTCGAAGCCTACGTCAAACTCGGCAAGATGAAAATGAAGGGGAGGAAGGCAGCGGTCTTCGGCAGTTACGGATACGACGGGGCGTGGGTTATGGAGGAACGCCTCAAGGGTTACGTTGAGGCTCTCGGTTACAAGGTCAGCATAAAAGCATGTGTAAAGGTGGACAACGAGATCAAAACCAGGCAGAAAGAGAGTCTCGCGGATTGTAAGGCTTGGGGTAAAGACTTTGTTAAATCAATTTAATGATAAATATTCATTTCAATAATAGTGGCGCGCGCGAAGGGTAGAGATATGTAGAATTAGTATATCCAAGTTCCATTTGATGCAAGTCGGACTTGAGCCGTTTTCGGGGAACCCATCCAAATATAACCTGTCTTAGTTATAGAATTCACTTGAATTTTAAACAATTTGTATCCCCCCACTGAAGGCCATTGATTCATTTTTTTCTGAGGTGTCTGGAAGATGTAATATCCTCCACCAAGGTCGGTTCCTGCCCCAGTCCATGTATAACTTCCACTCCATTGACCTTGTACATTGACTCCACTCAACCCAGTACCCTGTTTATTAGTAATATAGACACGTGCTTCAACCCAGTATTTGGCATTAGAACCGCTACCTGAGCTGCGTCCTCTAATCTCGATGTATTGACCATTAATGGTCTCCCAAATTAATAGAGCAGGCATTTTAATTTTTACATAGTTGCTCCATTTATCATTAGCATTTTGAGCACGTATCCATATATAGGTTGTAGTAGGGTACAAATCACTATCAGCGACGGTTGCCACCAATGCTTCTACTGGTGAATTAAAGGCGCCATCAACTGCATTCATATTATGTGAAACAGCCCCATTGGGGAGGGTGGTTGATGAATCTGAGAGATAATACTCTGCCTTTTTTATATTTGTATTATCCCCTAAACGATCATCAGCAGTCGCTGTGAGGATGTAATTATTACCTGAAGGCGTGTATTTTTCATCGTAGACCATTGGTATACCTTGTGGCGGCGAGACCTCTCCGTATGTACTTACAGTAATACCGCGAAAATCGGTGGCAACAACCCTAACTGTCGGGCGAAGTTGACCAAGAAGCACGTCAATGAGTGTCAGAATATCTGTTGTCGGTGTGCCAGCTTTAACAATTACATCCGAAGATGAAAAGTCGAACTTCATATGAAGTAAATACATTTCTGACCAACCGATATTCAACC
>JBGPRA010000040.1:0-13534 GCA_041489375.1 Bathyarchaeia archaeon
ACTCGTTCAGGTGTAGTGGTATGAACTGGATTGCGCCGGGGGGCGTGGATCTGGCGGAGATCCTTGCCATCTCTATGATTAGGCCCTTCACGGCTTCGGCTGCCTGTTTGACCTTGTCTGGTTGCCTGTAGCAGTCCAGTAGGACGTTCTTGAGGTCTCTCATGAAGTCGCCGATGAAGTCAAGGGGCGCGTATGAGATGCCCTCGGTGAAGCCAGCGAATCCATGCCTCCTCAGCTCCTGCTTGAGCTTTGCTGATTCGTCTGAGCTTCTCCTGTGCTCGACTCCCCCTCTGTATAGCGCGGACATGGCTTTCGCGGAGCCTGGGTTCTCGAGGCTCCTGAGTGTGCGTGGGAGGAGTTTCTCCGCTATAAATCTCTTGGGGTCGTCGATGAGTTGGTTGTACTCGTCTGCCTTCATGTACTCCTCGCCGATGAATTGGAACGGTGAGTCGAGGGGGAGTTCCCTCCCTGGGAACCTTGCGTATCTTAAGCCTAGGATGTCATGGATGGGTCCGTTAACGAAGCTTGGAGCTAGTCCATCGTACTCGCCTATGAAGGCGAGGGTTAGTGGCAGGGCACCGAGTGAGTTCATCGCGCCCCCGGTGTCGTATCCAAAGTCAACTGCGGTTTTAACGACGGCTTCCCTAGCCTTATCATAGTCGTAGAGGAACTCATAGCTGTTTATCCCAGTGTATTTTGCTGCGAAGTATCCGTAGCTCTCTATGAGCGGTACTCTGTCGGGTTCCTTTAGCTGGACCGCTCGGCTAATTCTATCCCTTCTCTGCTTGTAGAGTTCTTCAGAGTCTTCACTCATTCTCTTCTCCCCTCAGAAACTCTATGCACATCTTCACGCCCTGTGCAGCATTGTCGGTGTAGGCATCGGGTTTAATGTACTCCGCGGCATGTCTCTCGAGCCTGCCTCCTCCGACTATGATCCTTGTTTTATCCCTGAGTCCTGCCTCGGTGATGGCGTCGACGGTGTTCTTCATCGCCTCGATGGAGGTGCTGAGTAGGCAACTCATACCCACGATGTTCGGGCTGTGTTCTCTAATAGCCTCGATAAATCTCTCAGAGGGGGCGTCTACGCCGATGTCAACGACGTCGAAACCCTCAACTTCGAGGAGGGCGGTGAAGATATTCTTGCCAATGTCGTGGATGTCTCCCTCAACCGTCCCGATAACCACCTTTCCCCTGGCTTCTGAGGCTGAGCCGTTGAAGTAGGGCCTTATCTGCTCTGTTACCTGCTTGAAGATCTCAGCCGCCATGATCATCTCGGAGAGGAAAAACTCGCCTCTCTCAAAGCGTTCCCCGATAGCGAGCATCCCCTTCCTGCAATCTTCCATTATCTTCACAGGATTCACGCCGGCGTCTAGCATAGATTTGACTAGCTGGCGTGTAGCGGATTCATCCAGGTAGAGAAAGGCGTCAACGAGGTTTTCCTGGGAAGGCACAACATGGTATTCTCCTCCGTAATTAAAAATGTCGCGTACGCGTTTGTAGGTGGTATTGGATTACTTAGGTAATTTTTCCTCTATTTTGAGTCTCCATCTGCGCGTGCAATCTGTATTATCAAGGGGAGTTGGTTGACGGTTGGCGCGACTGCGTCGGCTCCTAATGAAAGAAACATATCTCTCGTGGATTCTTGTCGAGCAGATGTAGCATAAATGCCGAGAAAGCTGAATTTTGGGTTCTGTTTATCCGCATTTCTAGTTGTCAGTAGGTCTGCCATGGTGTCTCCCAAATAAATTACCCGCCTATACGGTGCATAGGCTTGTGTGGCGCGGAGTAGCATGTAGCCGTTCGGCTTATGGAGGTTCTGAGTGCCTTTTGATGCTGCGTCGACGTCTTCGTGCCAGACCTGAGCATCTCGGGGAAAAATATCGATAATGTATCCTAAGGCGTGTTTGGCGCTGTTCATTATGCTACCCGATGCGACTCCGAGTCTTCTCCCATTGAGGAGCTCATCCATTTTCTGAACGGTTGCTGTGCTTAAGACCAGTTTCTCTTTCTCGATGTAGCCAGTCTGTTTATCGGTGAATTGGGCGCGGAATCCGAAGGTCTCTTGGAAGAGTTTAGCTCCGCCAAAGATTTCTTCGAAGAGGGTGCTTACTATGCTTTCCCCTACGGCGCCTCTGTAACGGAGTAAATTTTTCACGTTGGTTCCAATGCGTGGAAGGAGTAGTGCTTCCACGGAGTCGACTCCTCCGGCCCCTGTGGATTCTGCTAACTTGATCAGGCTTGCTTTGATGTGCAATTGTTTTAGGTGGCTCGTAGGACGGATTTCACGGAGTTTATTTAGCCTCTCTGAAGGGATCCCATCTTCTACTTTCGCCGCATATGCGTCGAGAGCCAGTAGCTCAAAATCTGTTAGTGTTGATAGGGCACCCATGACGTAAGCGTAGGTAACAGACCAGTCGTTGTTGAAATGCCCAGTCTTTTTGAAGGCAAAGAATATGTCGCCGTCAAAGACGGATGATTTAACCTTAGTCCCTGTGAGGGCTTCGAGGAGAATAGAAGCGGTTTCAGCGGCTGCTCCACTGTAGGAGTCTCTAACGTCTAGGAGGACACCATCACAGTCAAACACGACTACGTCGACCTCCTTGAGCTGCTTTAGGCGGTCATTACGGATGTAGCATGTTCCCTCGGTGGAGCTGAACTCGATATATTTGGGTTTCACTTCTGGAGCTCCTTGAGTACGCAGATTTATATGTTTAATATTCGCGTGTACTCAGTATTCTATTTTCCGTGGATCTCTTGCACGGATTCGCTGTACATTGTAGTCCTGATGAGAGGTAGGGCCTTAATCGTCGTGTAGGGGGCTATGAGGGCCATCCTGTTTGCCAGCTGCTTCGGGTCGCTGATCTCGACGACTGTGATACCCTTCCCAGTCTCGTAGTAGTGTGGGGGTAGGATCTCAACGCCGTACTTCTCCTCGTTTCCACGCTCTTCGCGGGCGTTCTTGGAGAATTTTTGTCGTTCCACTGGAGGCATCTCCCTTTGTTCCCAGAACATCAGATATTTCATCTCAGCTTCACGTCACTCGCGAGCGCGCGAGGTGTTTATTTTATGCTCAATTCGAGAGATAAGGTTTAAACGATTGGTGCCTGTGTCTTGTGTTGGCTGGGCTGGTAGATCAGTCGTATGATCGCCGCCTTGGCATGGCGGAAGTCGGGGGTTCAAATCCCTCCCAGTCCACCAAATCTTTTATTCCAAAGCGCGCGCGATTGAATAGTCATTTGAAGTCGACACGCGCGCGCTTTCATTTTATCGAGTAGAAGATAGGTTAAGACCGGCTTACCCACTACCTATGGCGTTAGGCCGGTTGAGGTCAGTTTTTTAAACTCTGTCACATCATTCCCATAGTACCTTCGATGAGGGTTAAAACCCAATGTGCACGGGATTGCCCCGACTCCTGCTTCATGAACGTTGAAGTCATCAAGGGCAGAATAATCTCAGTCACAGGTGGGAAGGAAAACCCAGTTACCAATGGTTTCGTCTGTCCACGCGGGACTGGAGATGTAGTGAGGGTCTACAGCGAGAGACGTGTTCAATATCCTAGGTTGAGGACGGGCTCGAAACCTAGTAACAGCTTCAAACGGGTACAGTGGAATGAGGCTTTTGATGAGATATGTAGTCGGCTAAAAGAGACCCTTGATAAGTATGGCTCAGAGAAGGTGCTTCTCCTAGATTACTCTGGTAATTCTGCATTAGTTACTTCCCAATTTGCGACGCGCCTCTGGGCAGCTATTGGAGCAACCCAAACAAATCACGCAATATGTAGCCTCTCAGGTCATGAGGCATTGAAGCTTCACTACGGAGCCAGCTACGGTGTTTCGGCTGAGAGTCTCCCCGATATGAGGTTAATCACGCTCTGGGGACACAACGCGAAGGTAAGTAGTATGCACCAGTGGGCCTTGATTATGAAGGCTCAGGATAAGGGGGCAAAGATAGTAGTAGTGGATCCCCGCCGTAGTGAGTCAACTGAGAAAGCAGACCTCTGGATAAAACCTAGGCCAGGGACAGACGTAGCGCTTACCTACGGTGTTGCCCGTTGCCTCATTGAAAACGGGTATGTTGACGACGACTTCATAAAGTTGTTTGCAGTTGGTTACGAATCCTATAGAGATGAGGCGTTAAAGTGGCTTCCTAGCAGAGTTGAGTCATTAACAGGGTTAGAATGGGGCGAAGTTGAGGAACTTGCTCAGTTAATGGGTGAGAACAAACCAAGCGTCATTTTTATGGGAATTGGGATACAGAAGAGCACTCAAGGCGCTGAAGCCATTAGGGGTGTCTCACTTCTCCCTGCCCTAACTGGTCAACACAGGGGTTTCTACTATACGAACAGCCGAGCTCGCTTTGTAGACTTCGGATACTTAAATGGATCTTCTCAGAGTGAAACTAAATGGAGAACCGTTAGTCAGCCGGGACTAGGTGCTCTTCTCCGTAAGGGGGAGTTCCAATTTGTCTACATCGTCGGTATGAACCCAGTGGTCACTCTGCCAGACCAAGTGGCTGTCCGTGAAGGGTTAAGCCGGGATGACCTCTACGTAGTTGTCCACGATACGCACATGACCGAGTCATGTGACTACGCTGATGCGGTCCTCCCCGCACCAACATTTTTAGAAAAGGAGGATGTATCGATCTCTGATTGCCACCCATACACTCGTTTCAGCAACCGTTGTATAGAGCCAATCGGGGAAAGCCGCACCGAAGTATCTGTGATGAGGGAGATCGCTTTAAGATTAGGGAGAATCGAACAGTGGCTACTAGAGGACCCAAAGGAGGCTCTATCGAAGGCGTTGAGAGATGCATTTGAGACTAGAACCCTTGAACAATTTTTCTCCGGTGCAGATCTCAAACTGAGAGAAAGGAGCCGTGAAGAATATCAGACGCCAACCGGTAGGATCGAGCTGTACTCATCAGCAGCTGTTGAACCCATCACTCCATTGCCAAAGCAACTTCCCATTTCTGGAGAAGATTCATTCACACTACTAAATAGCGCTCTCCCACATTGGACACATAGTCAGTTTAGAGAAGTTTATGGCGTGATACCACTTATTGTGTGGGTTAACAAGGTAGACGCTGAGGAACTTGGAATCGTCGACGGTGAATCGGTCACGCTTTTTAATTCGGGTGGGGAGATCGAGGTCAAGGCTATTGTTGGGGATAAGGTAGATCGAGGTGTCCTCTGGTCGCCTAGGCCCCTTGTAGACCATTTAGGGAGATCCCAAAACGCACTCACGATAGGTCAACCACAAGCCCTTGGTGGGGGGCCAAGATATAACTCAACACAGGTCAAAATAAAAAAACGAACTTAGATCAAATCATCACAAAAATTCACTCTTTATTTATTGACAACGAGAGGTTGGATTATTTTCAAGTGATGCACGCGGGTAATTAGAGTTACTTACGCCACTCGCGCGCGCTCGTACACACAAAAATTTTCAGATAACCAAATACTAATGGAATAATCTTTTAGATGGATACCTCCCCGTCCACCACTCGTCCATCTTATGATTAATCCCGTTCACGCTTTTGTATTCATTAAAGGTCGCTATTCCTGACGAAAACGTAGCCCTCCATAATCCGACGTGCCGTCCGTTCAAAGGCTGCCCGCTCTAGTTTCACACCTTTGGGTGTCACCTTAGCTTTTGTCTCAACTTTTATTATACCAACCGGATGTCCAATACTCAGAATTGATTGCTTCATCGCCTTATCAGAGAGCATTTCGTAGACTAACGTTCCAGGTATCCTAGCAGCTGCTCCAGTGCATATGGTTCCTGTCCCCGGGTAGGTTTTGTGTACATGAAGCATGAAGAGAAGACGGGATACTATGTCTACGTTTTTAGCTTCAATCTTTTTACCTGTCAGATATGATCTGTAAGAAGCAGGCCGGCTGATTATCGCGAAGAAAGGGTTATAGGGGCTCTTAGTTGTTGCTTCCTCGAGTGTCTTAACTAGCCCTATTTTGACTGTAGCTGTTCCGCGGATGGCTTCGATCTTCTTCATCAGTTCCTGGTTATCTTCGATCTCGTTTGGCGCCTCAGTGCCCTTCAAGCCAAGGCTTTTGGCCTCGATGAATACTAGGGGATTAGCTGCATCCACTATGGAGACGATGAAGCGACCGTACCCTGGTACGTCCAGTTCATCTTTTACGTTTCCGGTGGGAAGTAATTTCCCCGTTATTCCCCCAGCTGAGTCGGAGAAGTCGAGCATGATCCGCGCGCCAGTTCCCGGAACTCCGTCGATGCGACAGTCTCCCTCAACAGCAGCTTTGCCTCCTATAACGGGTACATCGGCCACGATGATGCTTTTAGTATTAGTTTGATGGATCCTGACTGTGGTAACAGGTTCACTTAGCTTCACCATTCCCTCGTCGATGGCATAAGGACCCACCGCCGCGGAGATGTTTCCGCAGTTGCCGCCAAAGTCCACGAAGTCTGTGTCGTAGCTGACTTGAGCGAAAGTATAGTCTACATCCGCATCGGGCCGAGAGGAGGGTCCAATGATGGCGAGCTTGCTGGTTAAAACGTCTGCACCACCTAAGCCGTCGATCTGCCTCAGGTCTGGGCTACCGAAGATAGCTCTGATGACTTGGTCTCTTTTAGCGGGGTCAATGGGTAGTTCATTTTTTTTGATGAAAATACCTTTACTTGTGCCACCTCTGTGTATGACGACTCTAAATGCTTTCATTTGAGGATGCATACCGATCTATCCATGTTTGGTTAACCTATCGACTTTAATTTTTGGTTTATTAGGAAAGCTTTGGTGCCATAGTTACAGTCGAGCGCGCTGGTATTACTTTCCATCATCTGTTTTAGTAGTTCTACCGGTTGCGTATCTCATCTCCATCTGACGTATTTCGGGTAGACCCAGCAGCCTGTTAAATTCTTCGAATGCTATCATACGATCTAACATTCCCGCAGTCGTTCCCTTCTCCTTCAGTTCATGCATAAGGTCCCAAACTGCTTTAGCGGTCACATACGTGGATGACACACAAAATATTACCAAATTATACCCGATTTGCTCCAACTCGTCAGCAGATAGAAGTGGCGTTCGACCATGTTCCAGCATGTTTGCTAGCGTAGGAGATTTGAAGGAGGAGGTGACCATCTCCATTTCCCTGATTGATTCTACAGATTCAATGAATATGATATCGGCACCGGCCTCCTAGTAAGCGACACCCCTCGCTAAAGCCTCCTCGATGCCGTAGTTAGTACGGGCGTCCGTACGTGCCATGATCAGAATGTTGTCAGGATCCTTGCGGGCATCGACAGCCGCCCTAATTTTTCCAACCATCTCATCCTTCGATATTATCTCTCGGCCGAGCATATGGCCACACTTCTTTGGCGCCACCTGATCTTCGAGCTGTATGCAAGCCGCCCCGGATCTCTCGTACTCTCTTACGGCCCGCATCACGTTGACAGCGTTTCCGTAGCCTGTGTCTCCATCAGCTATGACAGGGATGTTTACGGCTTCCGACATGTGAGCTACTAATTGCGCCATCTCCGTCATAGTCAGTAGTCCAACGTCTGGCTTGCCGAGTAGGCTGGCTGAGGCTCCATAGCCAGTCATGTACACGGCTTCAAAGCCGATTTTTTCGATAATGCGGGCTGTTAACACGTCGTGAGCCCCTGGAACCACTAGGATTCTATCCTGCCGTAAACGTTGCCTTAGTACTCCCCCCCGATTCTCCATACTCTTTCCCTTACACTTGCCGTAAAAATACTCTTCTTAAATTTTTAGAGGATTTCGAATGACGCCTGTCTGTTCTAACGAAAACCTTTCGATCATCAAGCGAGCGTGCTCGTGCCATTGGACGTTGAGGTTGGTTATGTAACCTTATCAGGTATGCGAGCGTATCTTCATAGACCATTCTTAATGGGGGAATTACGATATGGAGATGACAATAACAGAGAAGCTCGCTAAATGGATAGTTGATACTGAATACGAGGACATTCCTGAAGAGGCGAAGAATAAGGCGAAGCTCTGCATTCTAGACTGTTTCGGAGTCTTGATGGCTGGCTCTGTAGAGCCCATAAAAGAACCGGTTGAGCGATACCTCAAGAGGGTTGGAGGCAAAGAGGAGTCCACCGTAATCGGCCTTGGAATCAAGACCTCGGCACCCCACGCCGCGTTTGCAAACGGAGTGTTCGGTCACGTTCTCGACTACGATGACACTAACCAGATCTTTGTTGGACACGCCACAGTGGTTACGCTTCCCACGATGCTATCACTCGGAGAGGCCATGACGCTGACCGGTGAAGACATTATAACAGCCTACATGGTTGGCACCGAAGTCCAATGGAAACTTGGTGATGCTTTAGTGACATCGGGAAACCACTACAGTAAGGGGTGGCACTCAACAGGTACCATAGGGACCTTTGGAGCAACCGCCGCTGCGGGGAAACTACTTGGTCTCAACGAGGAGGAAATGATCAACGCCCTTGGAATAGCGGCGTCGGAGGCGGCAGGATTCCAGGAACAGTTCGGGACTCATTGCAAATCTTTCCACGCTGGCAGAGCAAACGAGAACGGAGTCACTGCAGCCCTGCTAGCAAGTGAAGGGTTCACAAGTTCAAGGACCGCCTTGGAGGGGAAGCTCGGGTACCTCCGAGTATCTACTGACCGATATGACATAGAGAAGATAAACAAATTTGGAGAGCCCTGGGGGATCTTAGAGCCCACGGTGGCAAGGGGCATCAATCTGAAGAAGTATCCAGTATGCGGTGGAGGCGTAGGCAGCGTAGAGGGTATATTATCTCTAATCGATCAGTACGACTTGAGGCCTGAGGATGTGGAGTCGATAAATTGCCACCTTAGGCCAAAGTACTCCGAGCTATTGATGTACCATGATCCGAAGACGGGCCTCGAGTCAAAGTTCAGTATGGAATACTGGATGGCGAGGGCGCTTTTAGACCGAAAGCTGGGGCTACAACAGCTTACAGATGAAATGGTTATGGATAAGAAAGCCAGGGATTTGGTGAAGAGAGTCAAGCTCATACCGGACCTGGAGATGGAGTACCCCTCCTCGAAGGTGAGGATCATCGTGAAGACTAGGGACGGCAGGTTGCTGGATACGATATATTTCCCCGCGAAGGGAACACCGGAGAACCCGATGACGGAGGAGGAGCTGAAGGATAAGTACCGGGAATGCTCCGAATGGGGTCGGGTAGCCAGAGATAGGATCGAGGAATCTATGAAGATGCTCATGGAGATTGAAAAGTTGGAGGACGTAGGCGATCTCATGAGACTGATGCAATGACTGTGCACGCCAATGATGCATGCGCGATACGTGACTAGTGATTATTTTACTGGTTGTCCGAACGGTCTAACTCCACCACGGGACTAAAGAAGAGTGATGAGTCGCCCGTAGCCAATGTTGAGCTGGAGTATCCCGCTGTAGCTGTTTGTGTAGCCTCCGTCGACGCGGATCCTTCCTCCGACCTTGAGTAGGTCTATGTGGTTACCCCAGAGGGTCATTACGATTCGCCCTGAGTCGTCCTCAAGGGCTGCGTTGGCGACTGTGAGGGCTTCTCTGGTCTTCTTGTTGCGGACCATACGGGGCATTCCCTTCTCGGTGATCTTGCCCTCCGTGAGGACGTTGCTGGCGCCGTCGCGTAGGTTCCCGATTGGGATAAATGGGTCCTCCTCTCTTGTCCTTTTATCGTACCACCTGCCTCGGTTTTCGGGTTCGCTGTGCTCCCAGCCAATCTGCTTGTGTCCGAGCTTCTCGTAGAACTGCTGCGTACGGGTGTTCCACTCGGGGGTGCCTAGACTCCAGAGGGATACCTCCGGGTACGCCTCCTCGATGAGCCGCATGGCCTCGGATCCTATTCCTCCCCTCATTAGGCTGGGGTCAACGAAGATCCGCTCGAGGACACCGTGCTTCCCCACGACCTTCGCCATGACACCTCCCGCGACCTCCTCGCCCATCATTATGCAATAGGAGTCGAGGAACCGGAGAATCCTGGTGTAGAAGGCGGGAGAGTCGTAACCGGGCGGGCTGACGTTGCCTGGTGCCCCGAAATCGATGTCAGTGTCGAAGGCGCGCTTTGATATCTCGGTGAGTCTCTCGGAATCGATTTCCGAGGCTTTTTCGAGGGTGATCTTCACGATAATTCTTCTCCCAGTATCTCCTTATCTTGATCTGTCATGGGGATTTAAACGCGCACTCTAAACAGAAGCTGCAGACTTGCTGTCTACGGGGACATCTACTCCATTAGGTTTAGGTGAAAAACGCGAAATTAAAGTTAAGGCAGTTTTACAAGCTGCATCTCGCAGAGGCGCCTGTATAGCTCGTTTTTCCTGATCAGCTGTGAGTGAGTCCCCTCAGCCTGAACCTCGCCTTGATAGAGAACGATTATGCGGTCAGCGTCTCGTACGGTGCTGACGCGGTGCGTGACTATGAGGATGGTTCTGTTCGCCATCTCTGCCTTCAGGGCGTTCTGGATCAGTTGTTCTGTGTACGGGTCGACGCTGCTTGTGGCCTCGTCAAGTATGAGAATCTTAGGATCAACGATGAGAGCGCGAGCCAAACAGACTAGCTGACGCTGACCATAGCTCAGGTTGCTTCCCCTCTCACGTACCTCCTCATCGTATCCTTTGGGAAGCTTCATAATGGGTTCGTGGATACCTACGAGCTTTGTTATCCTAAGCATCTCCTCGTCGGAGGCGTCTGGCCGGCCAAACTTGAGGTTATACCGTAGTGTTCCTTGGAAGAGGTAGGGTTCCTGGAGAACTATGCCAACTCGGTGGCGGAGCGATTTCAGCTTAACCTTCCTGAGATCGAGCCCATCTATCAGCACTTCACCTGCATCCGGGTCATAGAAGCGGCCGACGAGGTTGATAATACTGGACTTCCCAGAACCGGTGGGGCCGAAGATCGCGAGTCGCTCCCCTGGCCTGGTTTTAATGTTGATACCCTTCAGAACAGGCTGATCCTTAACGTAGCTGAATTTTACGTCTCTTAACTCGATGATTCCATCACCCTGGGGGAACTCGACAGCATCAGGTGCTTCACGCACCTCTGGAGTGATATCAAGTACAACGAAGATCCTCTCCGCACCCGCTAATGCATTCTGTATCCCTCCGTAGAATGTACTGATGTTGTTGATTGGGGTTAGGAAGCTGTCACTATACTGAATAAAGGCTACTAGGTCACCGAGGCTTCTGTATACGGCGACGACCTGTTGACCGCCAACGAACCATATCAAGCTGCTAATAAGGGCTGTAAAGAAGCCAACGGCGGCCTCGTAGATGTTTGCGGTTATTTCGGCCCTGATCTGTGCTTTCGCATTTGCTTCATTCACCTTAGTAAAGTCGGTGAGGCTCCTCTCCTCCTGTGCCATAGCCTTCGTCACCTTAGCGCCGTACATGAGATCCTGAACCTTGGCTGTCATTGAGGCGATGTTGAGCCGAGCTATCCTCCACCTGTCGCGTACGAACTTGTTTAGAGTTCTCGTCACAATCGCTATGATCGGTGCCATAGCTATGGCCACTATAGCGAGTTGAACATCTAAGAGGAACATTGTTGCCAATATCGCTACAGCCGTCAACAAGTCAGCTACGACGCCGATCATACCGGAAGAGACAAGTGTCCTCATGGCCTCCGCGTCATTCGTGACCCTTGAGACCAGCTTTCCGGTGTTGCCATATTCGAAGAAGTTTTGGCTCAGCTTCTCCAAATGATTGAAGAAATCCGACCTTATGTCGGCTATCATATGGAACCCGAGTTTGTTTATATAGTATTCCTGAAGAGTCAGGGTAATCCAAAGCAGAACGCCCACACCCACATAGACAAGTCCAGCAGACGCAATGTTAGTCCAAGAGGTTGGTGTACCGCCGCTAGTGAATGTGGATATTCCCATTATTATTTTAACGAGCCATTGCTCGTTTGTCTGTGGCTGATTGCTGATGAAATTGTCTAGAGTTACCTTGTAAATAAATGGCCCAGCCAATACGAGAATCGTCTTTAAGATTATTACAAGGCCAATTCCAGCTACAAGAGGCTTGTGTCGGAACATGTATTCTCTGATTATTCTCTTAACTAGCTGCCAGTCTGTGAACTTCCTCTGCGTTGACTCGAGGGAACCTACGTCGTATCTTCCCGCATACTCCGCCATCAGTCATCAGCCTCCTGGTCCATGGTGAGGGTCTGGGACTCGATCAGTCTGCGGTACTTCTCGCTCGTCTTCAGAAGCGCATCGTGCTTTCCAATAGCCACAACCTGGCCTTCATCGACTACAACCACCTTATCGGCATTCTCGCACGTGGAGGCACGCTGAGTGATTATTAACGCAGTTCGACCCTCCAATAACGCGTCGATGGCCTTGCGGATGAGAACCTCTGTCTCCGCGTCTACATTACTAGTCGAGTCGTCGAGTATGAGGATCGCAGGGTTCATAAGTAGCACTCTAGCGATGGCCACCCTCTGCCTCTGGCCCCCGCTGAGGGTTAGTCCCCTCTCTCCTACCTCGGTATCATACCCCTTCGGTAAAGAGGCTATATAATCGTGGATCTGAGCGGCTTTAGCGGCTTCGATAACGTCTTCATCCGTCGCGTCCGGTCTGCCGAATGTGATATTCTCTTTGATTGTGGTTGAAAATATGTATATGTCCTGAAGAACGATTCCAATCTGGCTCCTCAGAGACTTGAGGGACGCCTCGCGAACGTCGTAGCCATCGATCATGACTTGACCAGCCGTAGCATCGTAGAATCGGGGAACAAGCTCCGTCAATGCGCTCTTGCCAGAGCCGACAAAGCCAATTATCGCCACCTTTTCTCCCGATTCGACTCTGAGATTTACATCCTTCAGGGTCTCGGCTGTGCTATAGCTGAAAGAAACATTCCTAAACTCTATGTTCCCCTTTAAGCGAGGTAACGCAATTGGGTGTTCTGGCTCTGGAACGTCCCTACCTACGTCCACGACTTCGTAAACACGCTTAGCGCTTACCAACCCATCCTGGTAAAAATCAATGAGTCGGGCATACATTCTAACCGGCCCAACCAGCTGGGTGAAGTATGTACCGAAGAGAACCAATTCACCTAAGGTAAGGTTACCTCCAAACACCAAGATACCACCAAAAACCAGGACCAAAGCAATGCCCACCGCGGAGATCACAGTACCAGAGGGTGTGTAAGCCGCCTGTATCCTGAGAGTTCTCAAGCTCTTCTCGACATAGTCCTGGTTCTCCTTCTCAAACCTACCAGCAAAGGTATCCTCTTGGCCAAACCCCTTGATGAGTTTTTGAGCCGTTATCCCTTCAACCAGAACTCCGTTAAGTGTGTCAAACTGAGACTTCGCAGCGAGCATACGGCTCCTGACCCTCGGCATGTAAAGCCTCGTTACCAGAAAAATTACCGGGAGTGGAATCAGGGTGATTAACGTTAAACCTGTGTTGATTAACAGAAGGATCGTAACTGCAATAGCTAGCTGAAGAGTCATCCTGAAGATCTCCCTGACCGTCTCCGAGTAGAACAGATCAATGGAGTTCATATCGCTCGTGACTCGGCTTATGATCTGGCCTGTTCT